>DASXQN010000363.1:0-14743 GCA_036507155.1 Anaerolineales bacterium | reverse complement strand
GACCTGGCGGTTGAGAAACGGCTCGAGCAGATAGACCTTGCCTTTGTTGCTGAAGCGTCCGGTTTCGGTCGACGTCCAGACCACGGCGTAATCGGGCCGCGCGATATCCAGCCGCATATCCACCAGTTTCTGGAAGCCGTACAACACCAGAAACCAGCCCAGCCAGATCAATACGAGCGTGCGTAAGTTCGCTTTCATGGATGCTCCGCGGGAAGGATATAGAGTGTCATGGATTCGGGAGGGATGGTGAGCACGGCTGAGAGGTCCACCGAGCCCATATTCTCCGCATGATGCGTCGGATCGAGCATCCAGGCTTCGGCGCGCGCGCCGTCCACCCCCTCGATGCGCAGAGGCTTCGTCTTTTGATCAAACGACAGGTTGATCACGATGATGGTCAGCGAGTCGTCCGCGGCGCGCGCGGCGTAAATCGAAAGATCGAGGTCGTCCGACGACGCATAGACCAACTGGTCGCCAAATTTCCGATACAGCTGGTAGACGTAAAAGCTGGGATGCGGCTCGCTCGGGCCGACCAGCCCCCAGCCGCCGAACCCTCCTTTAGAGGTCAGCATCCATTGGTTGGACATGAAGACCCCGTTGCGGATCAAGCGACCGAGCACATCGGCAAGCCAGATCGCGTTGTAATGCGAATCGGGCGTTGTGTCTCCGCCCACCGACTTGTTATAGGCCGAATTGAACTCCGTGACCGCGATCGGCAAGTCGCGCCCCGTGGTCTCGTGGATCAAGCCGCGCAGACGGATGATGATGCTGTCCCACTCGCGCGCGTTCTGGCGCAATTCGTCCGCGCTCGGCGGCCCGGATGTCGGACCGAGCGGGAACGGATAGCGATGAAAGGAGACCACATCCACCAGATCGCCGTTCGCCTTGAGGAATTCGTCCATCCACAGGCGGCCGGCGGAATCGCGCGCGGTGTCTTCGCTGTAGTTGGTCGAATGAACCGTATCGAAGCTGAACTGATGGAACTCGGGGCCCACCAGCTGGATCTCCGGATCCACCGCCAGCATCGCCTCCGCGATGGCGCGCCATTCGCGGTTGAAGCGCTCCGAATCATAGACCTCGTTCATTTCCCGCGCATACAATCCCGGCTCGTTGCCGATGCCCCAATAGCTTACGTTATATTTCTTCTCGATGTTTACGTAGCGCACCATCTCCGCTGCCTGCTGCGGCGTGCCGTTCTTCAGACGCACGTTGATCATGGCGCCTGCGTCCATGTCTTTGATGAAGCTCATGAATTGATCGATCTGATAGGTCTTGACGTCGTTGTTGTCCCCCCACGATCCAGCCGGGAAACGCAGGATCGTGACGCCGGAATCGCGTACCGCGGGCAGCATGGCGAGCGAGACCGCCAGCCATGGACCATAGTTGGAGCCGTACACGAGCGGGCTGATCGGCCCGAGATCGACCGATGGATCGACGCAGAGGGTCCCTGCGACGGGCGTGGGGATGGTCGTCGGCGAGGGCAGCGCGGATGGCGTGGGTACCGGGGTCGGCGCGCCGCTTCCACAAGCGCTGCAAATAATGCTGATCACGATCAGGGCGAACGAGCTGCGGATGATGCCGGACTCCGTCGAGGCAGGAATTGACGTCAGTTTATACTACCATCGGCGCCAAAATGAAAGGGACGACCCGCATGGATCGTCCCAGGAGGCGCGCCGCTGCGCATTCCGCTGAATCGCGGAGGCAGCCGGCTGTTAGAAGGCTCTGCGGCGCGTGATCAGCGCCAGAATGGCGACGAACAGCGCCGAGCCGATGATGGACCAGAGCACCGGGAAACTCTCACCGCCAAAGCTGACGGATAGCGGTTCCGGCAGACCCAGTTGCCCGCCGATCCATCGTCCGATGAAAGCGCCGATGAACCCGACCACGATCGAGGTTACGCAGCCTCCGACGGAGTAGCCCGCCAGAGACTGTCCAATTGTGCCGCACACAGCGGCAATCAGCATCAAAAATAGAAAACCTGCAAGCGTCATGCTAAACCTCCTTGTTGTGAATTTGCTTTTTCGATGCGTTTTCCGGTCGTCTCGTCCTCGACATATTTCTTCTTGACCGCCGACCATGCCACCCGATAAGAGGTTTCTTCGCGCGAAGCCTCGCCGTGGCGCTCTTCAGGGAGAGCGTATTCATTCCAGGCGCTGATAAACGCCGCCCGGAAGTTCTCGCGGGCGTGCCCCGGGGAGATTGTCCTGCACCGGCTTCGACAAATCGCTCAGCGCTCTGTACGCGCGCGGACTGCTTTGGCCGGGGATGGGCAGAGCGTGATGCTTAGCCCATCCCCGGCCATGTTTTAGCGCTTAGCGTCGATGTTCTGGATGAACTGATCGACTTCCTGCCGCGCCTTCTCGACGGAATAGCCGTACTTCTCCTGGATCAAGCCGGTCAGCTCGTCATAGCGGCCGGCGATGCGATCCAGATCGTTGTCGGTCAACTTGCCCCACTGCTGCTTGGCCTTTCCGCGGACCTGCTTCCACTTGCCTTGAAGCACGTCCTTGTTGAAAGTCACGTTCATGTCGTTCTCCTTTCATTCGAACGTAGGGAAGGGTAAGAAGTCTGCCTGTCCACGCGAGGGTAGGCGGACATCTCGTACAACGAGCGACCGCCGGACACGTTACCCGCGTTTTTTAGAATTTGCTGAGTCTTTTTGTTGATTAAAATAGCCGGCGGTTGGAGAGCTTGTTATCTCCAACCGCCGGCAATCTGCGCCATCAGGCGCGACTATTTGGCGTAATCGACGGCCCGCGTCTCACGAATGACGGTTACCCGGATCTGACCTGGATACTGCATGGTCTCTTCGATCTTCTTGGCGATGTCGCGCGCCAGGCGGGTGGAGGCCAGGTCGTCGATGGAGTCCGGCTTCACAATGACGCGCACCTCGCGTCCGGCCTGGATCGCAAAGGTCTGCTGCACACCCTCGAAGGATTGTGCGAGGTCTTCCAACGTACGGATACGCTTGATGTACGCCTCCAGGTCCTCGCGGCGCGCGCCCGGGCGCGCGCCGGAGATGGCATCGGCGGCCTCGGCGATCACGGCCTCCACGGTTTCCTGATCGACCTCGTGGTGGTGCGAGGCGATGGCGTTGACCACGATCGGATTGACGTTATAGCGTTTGCAGAACTCTGCACCCAGCGCGGCGTGCGTGCCGTCCTGGTTATGGTCCATGGCTTTGCCGATATCGTGCAGGAAGCCGCCTTGCTTGGAGAGATCCACGTTGGCGCCGATCTCGGCGGCCAGGATCCCCGCCAGTTTGGAAACTTCCACTGCGTGAGCCAGCTGATTTTGGCCGTAGGAGGTACGGAATTTCAAGCGGCCCATCATGCGCAGGACTTCCGGATGAATTCCGGCAATATTGGCGTCAAATGCGGCCTGCTCGCCGGCCTCGTTGATGATCTTTTCAACCGCCTTGGTTTCATCTTCGACGATCTTTTCGATGTGCGCCGGATGAATGCGGCCATCCAGGATCAGCTTGCTGAGTGCCCGTCGACCAATTTCGCGCCGGACCGAGTCGAAGCACGAAACCGTGACGGAGTCAGGCGTATCGTCGACGATGACGTCCACGCCCGCGGCTTGTTCAAAGGCCTTGATATTGCGTCCGTTGCGGCCCACGATGCGGCCTTTCATTTCCTCGTTGGGAAGGGTTACGACGGCGCGGGTTACTTCCGCCACATGCTCGGAGGCCACGCGCTGGATCGCGTCCGCGATCAACTTGCGGGCGCGCTTCTCGCCTTCCTCGCGCGCCTCGGTCTCGATCTGCCGGATGATGCGCGCCATGTCGCCGCGCGCCTCTTTCTCGACGGCCGCGAACAGATCCTTGCGGGCGTCATCCTGCGAGAGCCCGGCGATCTGCTCAAGCTTTTTCAGCTCGTCCTCGTAAAGCTTTTCGATATCGTTGGCCTTCTTATCCATCTGGGACTGGCGTTTATTGAGGGCCTGCTCGCGCTGTTCCAAACGGTCGCCGCGGCCGTCCACCTCAGTGCGTCGTTTCTCGAGGCGTTCGGCCTCGCGGCTAAGCTCGATCCGTCGCTCCTTGATCTCCAGCTCGGAAGCCTGGACGATCTTGGTGGCGCTCTCACGCGCCTGGCTGTCGATCAACCGTGCTTGTTCGCTGGCCACCTTCAGGATCGAATCGGCCTTCTGCTGCTGGTTCGTGAGGGCTTGCTCCGCTTGAAAGCGATGAAACAGATAACCCGCGATCAGGCCGACCGCCACTCCCACAACTACAATAACAATGCTGGTTGGGCTCATGAAATTTCCTCATCTTCAATAGAATGTTCTTGCCCTGCATGCAATTCCTGCCACAGACCCCTGACTGTAGGCCCGATGATTTCATATGCAAAGCCGCGCCGTGCAAGGAAGTCACTTAGTTTTTTTCTGAACTCGATCCACTCCAGGCCTTCGAGCCGCGCCGTCCGTTTTCGCGCCGCTTCCAGGGCGAGCGCCTGCTCGTCCACGCCGGCTACGGCGGAGCGGACCGTCTGGTCATCCAAGCCCTTCTGACGCAGCTCGGCGGTCAACGCCCTGCGGCTGCGCGGGCGAAACGTGCTGCGGTTCTCCACCCAAGCCTGGGCGAACCCGTTATCGTCCGCGAGCCTGGCCTGTCTCAGCCGCTCCAGGGTCTCCTCGATGACCACTTCCGGGATCTCGTGCTTGATCAAATTCTTCCTGATCTCCGCTTCGGAGCGAGCGCGGTAGCTCAGATACAGCATCGCCTGTTGGTAGGCGCGCTCGCGGGCGTCTTCGGCCTGCAAGGCGGCGATCTTCTCGTCGTCCAGCGCTTGGCCGGTCGTCAGCCAGGCGGCCACGACGCGGGCCAGGGCGAAGGCAAATTCTCCGTCCAGGTAGATGTTCACCCGATTCGGGTTCTTTTTTTGTGCGCCGATAGCCGTGATCGTTTTCATCGCTCCAATCAGCCCTCCCAAAAGGGCAGGAGACCGGAGTGAGGCTCGAGCCTTATTCACCCTCACCCCGGCCCTCCCTCCGCTTCGCTACGGGAGTGCTTCGCGAGAAGAGGGGGTTAAAAATGACACAGCCGAAGGTCCGACCGTCGGCCTCGGCTGCGAAAACGTCTGGGGTTGGCTGGCCCGGTCCGGGTCCCGCGCGACGCGGTAGGGGAATAGGCCAAATTGCGTGACCGCTAGGTCACGTCTGGCGATGGAGCAGGTGTGAAGTCAGTGCTTCGGTAGATTTTTCCGTCCAGAAGGTGCGCTGGACGTCGACTTCCCAGATTAACTCCCTGGGTAGAGGATATGCTTGCCAGAATTGGTTTCCAGAAGACGTTTTATAAGCCAGGGCCGCCGAAACGGCATAACTTGCCAGAAGCCTTGTGAATGCTCTTTCATTATACATTAACAATCGTTAACACGCACAGCCTCTTCCGGCGGGCGGCGCGCAGGCCCGCGCTGGAGAGTTTTTGAAAGCAACTGCGAGGCGGGCGAGATTACACTCGGGCGAAAGGAGAATCGAACATGAATGGCATATTGAAGAGCTGGCTTCCCCTGGTCGTGATCACGACTGCCTTCGCCGCGCTGGCGTACGTCTCCGTCCAGCAGGCGTATCGGCAGTCCGCGGACGATCCGCAGATCCAGATGGCGGAGGACACAGCCGCGGCGCTGGAGGCAGGGCGGCCCGTAGATGAAGTCCTGCCGGCTGAGACGATCGACATCGCCCACAGCCTGGCGCCGTTCTATGTGGTCTTTGCCGAGACGGGTGAGCCCGTGGCCGCGACCGGATCGTTGAACGGTGAGATGCCGCGGCTGCCGGACGGCGTGTTGGCGTACGCGCGCGAAAACGGACAGCACCGCCTCACCTGGCAGCCGGCGGGCGACACGCGCATCGCGACGGTCATCGTGCCGTCTCGGGACGGCTTTGTGCTGGCCGGGCGAAACCTGCGAGAAGTCGAGGCGCGCGAGGAACAGGTCAGCAGATTTGCCGTGCTCGCTTGGCTGCTGAGCACGATCGGAACATTCGTTGTCATCGGTCTATGCCAGGTCATATTCAAGGAAGCCTGAATTAACATGACACCGGGACGCGTGTGCATCCCGGTGTGTTCAAACTTGTGAGGATGCGCCTGAAGTGTTGGCTTCGGGCGCTCTGGTTATTTCTTTGCGGCCTTTTTCTCTTTCTTTGCCTTCGAAGGCAGCGCGATCCACACGCCCACGGCGGCGAACGGCAATCCGATGCACGCGAAGATCGTCACGACCAGATATTGGGACCAGAAGCCCTTGAGCTGCGCACTCTCGGGGTTCTGCGGGTCGTAGTAGAGCTCGACCTTTTCCCCAACATCGTATGCGGGCGGCGAGGAGCAGAAGTTCGAGAAATAGGTTACGTCCTGGCCGCCTGTCGTCCTGAAGCGAACCTGCGGGCAATAACTCTCGGAGTTGTCCTCCGAGTCGACCGAGACGCTGAATCCGGTCACCGTTCCGGTGGTCAGTTCCGCCTTGCTGCGAAATGAATTGCCCATGTTATACAGGATCCCGGCTACGCCCAGCAAAATTACGCCCAGGATGGTAAAAAAATTCAGAAAGCCCTTCATGCAATCTCCCTTTGAGGTCCCTGCCCGGACGCGTGTTCGACCCGATCAGCGCAGCGGGCGGACGAATGAAATGGTCGTGTGTCCATTATTCTCTGGTATTGCATTGCTTGATATCCCCCCTTCATCCTAACTTCATTTTGCTGTCACTGCCGCGGTCCTGCGGGCTCAGTCTTCCTCGTGATGGCTGCCCGCCACGATAGTAATCGCACGCCGCCACGCGTCGCCTTCTCTCCCTAAAACATCATGGATGTAGCGATGATCGTTCTTGCGGATCAGTTCCGCCAGTTCATCTCGCAGGGATTCCAGCTTTCCACGGTGGATCGCAAGCAGGCTATCGAACCCGGCACTGTTCTGCTGCGCGGCCTCAAGTGACAGCCGCAAATGGAGAAAACATAAACCGTCCGAGGCACGCAGGGCATCCATCAGCGGGGCGTCGTCCAGCTCCTTGATCAGCGCCGTAAGGATCATGCGGGTGATCGCCTCCTTCTCCTGGCAGACGGGGCATGCTTTGCGAGGTGTGATGGCGTGGATCACAGTTCCGACGAGACCGCTTATCTTCTCGGAGATACGCCGTTGCAGGGCAGCCAGGCCTTGCGCCGGCTGCGCGAGCGCATCCTCCAGCTGTCGCAGAACGTTGTTGATCACATCGTGATAGATGATCGCATACCCAAGCGGATCCCCCAGGTGCTTGTCCACCCCGAGCCAGGCATGTTCCTTGCAGAAACCGCGGCTGGCGCGCAACCGGTCGCGCAGGGCTGTGGAGTTTACATTCTCGTATAACTGGTTCGAGAGGTAGCGTTCCAGGGCGCGTTGCTCGACGCGGCAGGCGGGGCAGCCGGGCTGACCACAGGCCAGGATCAATTCATGCGAGGTGAAGGATGACATACTGCCGGACCTTTGATCTCTCGAATCGACTGCGGATCGCGCAATGCCATTTCTGCCGGTTTATTCCTGCCACTCCAGCTCATAATCACCGATCGCGACCATATCACCTTCCTGCGCTCCAGCATTGCGCAGGGCTTTGTCCACGCCCAGCTTTTCCATCAGCTTCTGAAATCTGCGCACTGAGCCATCATGCTCCCAGTACGTCATGGCTGCGGCGCGTTCGAGGGCCGCGCCGGACAGCCTCCATTCGTTGGCGCCTTCGCGCTTGATCTCGAATTGGCGCGTGTCCGCCTCGGGCCGATAAATCGGAAGCGGCGGTTCGACCTCTTCCGGCACTGGCGCTTCGGCCAGCCGGCCGGCGGCCTTCAACAAGACATCCTTGGTGTTGGTGCGTGCAAGCGCCGAGATCGTGTTCAGTTCCACGCCTTGCTTTTGAAATGTAGCGCGGAGCTCATCCAGCCGGGCGCGCACTTCGGGCTGGTCGATCTTGTTCAAGGCAACGACCTGTGGTTTGCGGGCGAGGTTTGGATCGAACAGCGCCAGCTCGGAATTGATCTGGCTGTAGTCGGCCAGCGGATCCTCCGCCAGGCCATCCAGCAAATGGATCAGCACGCGCGTACGCTGGATGTGACGCAGGAAATCATGGCCGAGGCCGGCGCCCTCGTGCGCGCCTTCGATCAGGCCGGGGATATCGGCGAGCACGACCGTGGTATCGTCGTCGATGCGCGCCACACCGAGGTGAGGTTCGAGGGTCGTGAAGGGATACGCGGCGATTTTAGGTTTGGCATTCGTCAGCACCGAGAGCAGCGTGGATTTTCCGGCGTTCGGGACGCCGATCACGCCGATGTCGGCGATCAGCTTGAGCTCGAGTCGCACGCGGCGCTCTTGCGCGGGTTCACCGCGTTCGGCGGTGCGCGGCGCCTGGTTGCGCGAGGTGGCAAAATGTTGATTGCCGCGACCGCCGCGTCCGCCCTTGAGGATCATCAAGCGCTGGCCGGGCTCGGTCAGGTCCGCGAGCAGGGGCGGCTCCGGCGCGCCGGTACTGAGATCATACACGACGGTGCCCGGCGGCACGTGAATGACCAGGTCCTCGCCGCCGCGTCCGCTCTTCTGAGCGCTTCCACCCGCGCCCCCTTCCGGCGCGAAAAACTTTTGGTTTGGGCGAAACGCTGACAGCGTGTTCAGGGTGGCCCTGACCTCGAAGATGACATCGCCACCCTTGCCGCCGTCGCCGCCATCTGGGCCGCCGCGCGGAATGAACTTCTCGCGACGGAAATGCACCATGCCGTCGCCGCCTTTTCCGGACTTCAATTGGATTTCTACTTGATCGCTGAACATATTAGTCTGCTAATCGGTTAGTCTGCTAGTCTGATAGTTGGATAGTTGGACAGTAGGCTGGTCGAAGCTTAAATAATTATAGTCGGTCAGCTGGCGCCAAACATGCCAATTGACCGACTAAAAAGACGAGCGACCGGTCGACTACTTAACCAACTTCCAGGCTGCAGGCAAAGCCAGCGCCGCCGCGATCAGTTTGATGGCGTCACCGATCAAGAAGGGCAGGAGGCCGCCGGCAATCGCAGCGCTGAGACTGTGTAACACCACAGCCAGCCACGTGACCCCGCAGATATAGATGATCAGCGTCCCGACCAGGAAGGGGATCAGCGATGTGCGTAGATTTCTTTCAAGGCCGCGTTCGGCCAGCAGGCCGATGACATACGCGGCAATCACGAACCCTACCAAGTACCCGCCGGTCGCGCCGAAGATGATCTCGGTGCCGTGCGCGCCGCCCGAGAAGAACGGCAGACCCAGCGCGCCGCTGACGAGGTACAGGCCAAGTGAGGCCGCGCCGCGCTTCGAGCCGAGCGCCGCGCCCACCAGCAGGACGGCGAACGTCTGGCCGGTGATCGGTACGGGCTTGAGCGGGATCTCGATCTGTGCGAAGGCGGCGACGAACAGCGTGCCGATGACGATCAGCGCAAGATCCCGAAGCCAGGATGCGGCGCGCGGGAAAAGTCGGGTCGAAAGGGTGGGGGCGAGTGCGGTCATGGCAAAAGGTTCCTTTTCGTTTTCCTAATTATACGCTCAAAGGATGGGCCGTCGGCTGCTTGGAGCTCAATCGCGCAGCACCGGCGCGGTCAGGCAATGCACCGCGCCGTACCCGCCGACCAGTTTCAGGATGTCCGCTTTCAATACACGGAAGCCGCGCTTCTCGAGTTCCGCGATCACGCGCCCATTCTTGGAGAGCGAGACCAAAAGCCGCTGATTTCCCAGGTTTAGCAGGTTGGTGGCGAAGTCCTTCTGCTCCTGCTGGTCCACCTCGATCAATTCCAAGCCCTGCGCGCTCAGATACTCCCGGAAGTTCCCGAGATCCTCCTGCTTGATGCTGCCGTTCTCGCGGCGGACGCGCACCGCCCGGCGCTGATCGATCTCGCGGCCGTCGCCCATGACCGTCTTTTCATCCAGCGGGATCCAAAACGTATCCAGATGCATGACTTGCATGTGTTCGTGTGTCGGCACGGTGCGGGCCGGAGACTCCTCGGCATGTTTCTGGTTGACTACTGCCACAAGGTCAATGTCGTGCTCCTCGAGGGTATCTCCAATCAGCCGGCACACATCCACGACCGCGTCCATGGACGTGCGCGCGCCGACGCCAATGTAACACGTCTTTCCGAAGATGATCGAGTCCCCGCCTTCGATCGTGCCCTGCTCGACGTGGGCAAGCATGGATCCGTATCCGAGGTGGTTCAGCGCTTGCGCGTAAATCTCAACCTCGGGGCGGCGGATCTCCCAGCGCATGATTGAAAGCACGATCCGTCCGCCCAGCGCATTGGATTGATCGCGCCCGTAGACGATGTTGGAGATGGGCAGCGGTCTGGACAGGCTGAGTACGTAATTCAGTTTGACCGCAGCGGCTTCGCCATAGCTTTCCACATCCTCGCGCAAGATGGCATCCATGTCTTGTTTGACTTGCAGGTACACCTCATCGGCTCCGATGCTCAAGCCGTCCTGCGCCAGGTCTGCGGCCTTTGCATCTCGATGGGCCTCATAGAGCTCATCTGCGCGCTGGTGCAGGCGGCGTTTCAATTCGTCCATCGTGGCTGGCATGTCGGGGAAGGATTTGTCCGCCAGGGAGGCAACGTAGGCATCCTTGATGCGAATGACCTGTATGCCCTCGGCTTCGATCATGCGCTGCACTTTGCGCAGCTCACGGCGCGCCTCGGGCACTTCATAGTAACTGAAGAACAAGCTCTGTGACTTGGGAAGCAATTGCCCCAGCAGGGCCTCACAGCCGGGCTCTCCCCACACCATCACCTGGCGCAGCGGGGAGGTCTCGTTGAAAACATGGACAGCTGGATTCATGAGGTTTCAATCAAAGCGCGTCATTGCGAGGAGCGTAGCGACGAAGCAATCTCCTCGATAAAGGCAGGGATTGCCACGCCCCTTCGGGGCTCGCAATGACATAGATGTATTTGAGTTTGAGATTCTCTCCTTATGTATCACATGACCTCCGGCGCTTTGATGTCCAGCAGGCGCAGCGCGTTCGCCAGGACCTGTCGGGTCGCGCCGACCAGCTTGAGGCGGGCGCGGCGCGTGTTATCGTCCTGCGTCTGCACGACCGGGACGGCATGATAGAAGGAATGAAAGGTATTCGCCAGCTCGTAAACATAAGCCGCGATCACCTGTGGTCGATACTCGCCCGCGGCCTGCTGCACCGCCCCCGGGAAACGCGAGATCAGATCGATAAGTTGCACCTCATGAGAGTCCAGATCATAATCAAATTCAACGTTCGAACGTTCGAACGTTCGAACGTTTGCCTTCTTTAGAATAGAGTTCGCTCGCACATGCGCGTTCTGGATGTACGGTCCGGTGCGGCCGTCGAAGGAGAGCGCCGTGTCCATGTCGAAGACAATATCTTTTTGGTTGTCGACGCTGAGGATCGAATACGTCAACGCGCCCAGCCCGATCTGCTCTGCGATCTTCTGATGCTCGGCCTCGGAGAGATCGGGCGATTTTTCGGACTCCACGGCCAGCACGCGCTGGATAGCCTCATCGGCTACATCCTTGAACAGCACCACGCGTCCGCGTCGCGCAGACATGGCGCCCTCCGGCAGCGTAATGAAGCCATAGGACAGGTGATAGCACTTGGCGGCTTGTGGAAAGCCCCATAGTTCGAGGATCTTGAAAACCTGTTGGAAGTGCAGGTTCTGGCGAAAGTCCACTACATAGATCGAGCGGTCCACATGGTACTGCTCGAACTTGACCTTTGCCAGCGCCAGGTCCTTGGTCAGGTAGAGTGAAGTTCCGTCCGTCCGCAGGATGACGGCCGTGCGATACTTGTCCTTCGTCAGCCCTAACTTCTCGTCGATCTTTACGATCACCGGGCCGCCTTGAGGACGCTGATCTTCAGCAATCCCTTTCTGGATCAATTCCTCGACAATTGCCTTGGAGGGCTCGTCCACTTCGCTCTCGAAAAACCATACGTCGAACTTGATATCCAGCATGTTCAGGATGTCGCGAAATTCCTCGAGACTCCATTCGCGCGTCTTGAGCCATAGATCGCGCACATACTTGTCGCCCTGGTCCCACTTCTTGTACATTTCCCGGCGTTCGGCGTCATACGCCTCCCGTTTGGCTGTCTCCTCGGGCGTTTCATTTTCTTTGGGTTCCAGCAAGGCCGAGGCTTCGACGTAAATCTTCGAGAGCCACTGTCCACGTTCGTGCACGCCCTGCGGTTCCTGACCCTTGTAGAATTTGTCGTACGCCCACAGGACCGTGATCACACCCAGGCCGATATCGCCGGGATATGAGGCGCGGATCGTTTCGTAGCCTGCGAAATCAACAATGCGCGCAAGCGATTCTCCCAGAATCGTTGTGCGCACATGTCCAATGTGGAAGGAGTGGTGTGTGTTCGGTTGGGCATACTCGACCATCACCCGCT
This sequence comes from Anaerolineales bacterium, assembly GCA_036507155.1. Taxonomy (GTDB): domain Bacteria; phylum Chloroflexota; class Anaerolineae; order Anaerolineales; family Villigracilaceae; genus DASXQN01. The sequence continues at coordinate 2,375 of DASXQN010000363.1, read as the reverse complement.
CATCTTTTTTCGCGCCCCGCCCAAAGTCCGGACCGGAAGCGAGCACCAGGTCGACCACGCGCCGCGCGTATTCTGAGGTCTTGAAGTAAAGATTCAGATAGCCGCGCACCGCGTCGACGCGGCTGATCCCCTCGACGGATCCCGTCAGGGCTCTGACCTGTTCCGCGATCTGTTGCGCCCTCTCGGCGACGGGAGTGCCTTTCCCCTTGCCCTGCCGGGCCTCATCGGCTGCCGTTTGAAAGAAAGAGGTGGAGATGCCCCACTCACCGCTGAACGGGATCGGCGACCATTTTAGTTCCGCCAACGGGATCTCGTTCTTGTCGGCGAAGTCGCGGATCTTGGCTTCGACGGCCTGTTGTTCTGGTTCAAACATGATGGGCAAATTATATCAGGGCGTCCTCAGCTTCCCGCTCTTCGTTGTGTCATTCTGCCGTCTCGCATGATTTGCTTAGCAAATCACGCGAGCCGCCGTTGCGGCGGCACGAACGGTGAGGGAACGAAGTGACCGAAGAATCCCTGCGGGCTTGAGCCCAAAGGCTCATGCCCGCAGGAGACCCTTCGCTTTGCTCAGGGTGACACATTGTGGATGCCGGCAACAAAAACGGGAGCGTTCGCTCCCGTTTATCGGCGTTATTTCTTTGGGGCTTTCTTCGCGGCCGGCGTTTTTGCAGCGGGTTTCTTGGCCGCGGCCTTCTTGACCGGTGCAGCCTTCTTCGGCTCAACGGCCTTCTTGGGCGCCGCTTTCACGGCCTTCGGCTCTTCGACCGCGACCTCTACCTTGGCGGCCTTCTCAGCGCGGGCGGGTTTCTCCACGGCGGCTCCGACCGGTACGTTGAGCGCGAACAGCCTGCGCATCAAGCGCCCTTTGCGGCGCGAAGCATTGTTGCGATGGATTACACCGCGTTGAGCGGCCTTATCCAACGAGCTGATCGCGGCCAGGACGGCCTCGCGGGTGTTCGGTGCGCCGCTGTCCAGCGTCGAGCGGGCTTCGATCACCGCCGTGCGCGCTGCGCCGCGATATTGCCGGTTGCGCAGGCGGCGTTTCTGGTTCTGGCGGTTGCGTTTGATCTGGGACTTAATGTTAGCCAAGAGTCGTTCCTCCAAAATTCCTTCTGAAAAATAAGGCGGCCAGAGCGGGCCGCAGCGCGGTATTGTACTTGAGGCGCACGGTTTTGTCCAGAAGACAAAGCCAGGCTCATCGGGCGGCCTCGCTCTGCAGGGTCATATTCGACTGCAATCGCTGCTTAAGGCGTGGGCGTGCGCGTGGAGGGCGTACTGGTCGGCGGCGGGGTTGCGGTCGGGGTCACCAGGTTGGCGGGCACCACCAGCAGTTGTCCGACGTAAATCGCGTTCGGATCGGCCAGGTCATTCTCGGCGATGATCGCCTCGACCGTACTGTTGAATTTGGATGCGATCGTGGCCAGCGAGTCACCGGCCTGGACCACGTATTTCAGCTTGGTGCCGCGTGGCAGGTTGGGCGGGATCGACGTGGCGGTGGGCAGCTGCATACCCGGATTCGGGATCGTGATCTGTTGGCCGGGATAGACGATCTGGGTGGTCGGATCGATGCCCGTTCCAGTGTCCGCATTAAATGGATTCAGGAGCAGGATAAGCGGAATGCCGTTGTCGCCGAGCGCAAACCGTTCCGCGATGACCGCCAGCGAATCGCCTTCCTGCACCGTATAAGTGAACGGCGCGGACGGCGTCCCCGTGGCCGTCTCGGTGGGGGTCGGCGTGATCGTGGGCGTCTCGGACGGGAGGGGCGTCAGACTCGGCGTAAAAGTGACGGTGGGGGTCGGCGTGTCCGTGGCGAACAGGCTGTTGAGGGGCTGACCGGGTCCGCTCAGCCACATGATCAGCAGGACGAGACCGCCCAAGATCAGCACGGCCGCGGCAATATAGATGAGGTTCGGGCCGCGTTGCTGCCGTCGCCTACGGTACGAATTGATCACGCTTGACGTGGACGGTGTGATCGGGGGTCTGTACATAAAAAGTGTCTGGCCTCAGGCTTCCGCGTGCGTGCTCCGATATTCCGGTCCGCGCATGCAGGCGATTCTACCTGAACTTTCACGAAAATCGGACCGAGAGCGAAAACTGCGCGTAGATAGAGGTCTGGGTATTCGAGCTTTCCCAACTCAGGCACTGCATCCGCCCTACTTGCGGCGCTTCATATGGGTTTTCAAGAATTCGCCCGTGTAGGAGGCCTTGACCTTGATGACCTGTTCTGGCGTGCCTTCGGCCACGAGCTCGCCGCCGCGATCTCCGCCCTCGGGGCCGAGGTCGATCAGCCAATCGGCGATCTTGATGATGTCCAGGTTGTGCTCGATGATTAGCACGGAGTTGCCGGCATCCACGAGGCGCTGCAGCACCTCTAT
>DASXQN010000362.1:0-3457 GCA_036507155.1 Anaerolineales bacterium | reverse complement strand
TGCCGGCGCTTGACGAGCTTGTTGTCGAATACCGGGAACTTGCGCCCGTAGACCTTCAGCGGTTCGCCATCCCGCGAGAATGAAAACATGAGCCGCTCTGCGCCCGTGCCCTTTACGTGACGCGCCTGGATGCCGGGCGTCAGCGAGAGGAATTTGAGCGGCTTGCGGCCGGGCTTCCACCGGAGCGGCGGGCGTGGGAGCTCGAGCTGCGCGACGGTCCACTCCTGCTGCAGCTCGCTCCACAGGGCAAAGGCGACTGGCCGTCCGCGCAGAGTCTGCCGCTTGCCCTTTCCGGTCAGCACGTATTTGAGCTCGACGTCCCGGAGCAGCGCCTGTCCTTCGGTGACGAGGTCGTGGATCGCCTCGTGGCGATTGCGGATGTGACCTTGAACGACTACCTCGGGCGGGGTTTCGTCGGTTTGAGGTTGCTCGGACTCGGCGACGGCCAGCGGAACCTCGCCTTCCTGCTGCTTCGAATCTTCAGGCTGTTTCGGATCTTCGGCCGCGACCGAAGCGGCCGCATCAGCCGCGGGTCCCGCAGCTGCGTCCGTCACGATCGGATCGGGTTCCTCGTCGGCGCCGCCGGTCGTCGCGCATCCCGCCGAGATCAGAGCTACGAGTACCAACAGGGCGCGAATCACAAAGGCCTCCGGAATTGGCGAGGCGCCATTCTAGAGGAGGCCTCGGCCACCTGCATGGAGCCTATCGTGACCTCGTTCGCGCCCTGCGCAAATCGCAGAACAGAATGTCGGCTCAAGGACCCTCACGCCCTCTCGATCGTGGTTGGGCAGCTTGCCCGAAATGGCGTACGCATCGTTTCCCGAGGCGGCGCGGCCGATAACACGATTGCAACGACGCGACAAGTCCCTTTCCGGGTGTAACAACGGTGCTCCCCGCGCGCGCACCATCACCGCAAACCGGGAGCACGACATGCGGCGCGGCATTGCGATGACTTTCCTTGCAACCTTCCTCGCGAAGGGCGTGTGGGCCGCCGAGCCTGTCGACGAAGCATCGCTGTACAAGCAACAGGCCACGCCCCCGCAGCTGCGCGTGATATCGACCGACGGCAAGCTCGAGCCGATGCCGCTCCGCATCGGCGCCTCGTGCGGCACATCATCGGCATGAAGTGCGGCGTACCGGAGAGGGGTTCTTTGGGAATGCTTCTGATCTGCCGGGTGGACCGCGAAAGCCCGCGGCACCAGCGTGTCAGGCTGACCAATAGACTAGAGATACACGCCCATCCTTGAGTTGCTGGGCTTTCTGCAACTCGAGCCCGCGGCGGCGCCCGGCCCCGGCAAAGAGCGCCAAGCCCTCGCCTGCGATCAGGGGATAGATGATGAGGTTTAGTTCATCCACGAACCCGGCGTCGATCAGGCTCGCGGTGGTTCGAGCGCCTCCGACGAGATAAATGTCCTTGCCGGATTGGCGCTTGAGCGTGGCGATTTCGTCGAGGCTGCGGAGAAATCTTGTTTGCGACCAGCGCGCCGAGGTGAGCGTGCGCGTTAGTACATAGTGCGGCGTGTTGGCCGCGAACCCGGCCCATTTGATCTCGTCCGGCGTCGGCAATCTGTTGGTCTGCGGCAGCGGCTTGTACGGTTCGTTCTGCGCCGCGCTCCAGTACAGCTCGTAACCCGGATACATGCCGCCACCGAGCAGGCAGGTATCGGCGCGCGACGTCACCTCATAGCCATCGGACCAGGTTTCCACCCAGTCGGCGAAACCCCCCGGACCGGCGACCTTCCCATCGACGGATATTTTCATCCCGGCAATCAGTTTTCTCATGGTGACCGCAATGCCGATTTCTTGACCGGATTGTTCTCTGCCAGCTCGTCCTGTTGATTGGGTTGACCGCGCCCTTTGGTGATCAGCTCGCGCAAACTAGTCCCAACGTAGAATCCCCAGCCCTCATGGCACGCGTCGTAACACTGTTCGCCTGGATTCAGACCCAAGTGCGTGAAACGAACCTTCGTTTTACCGCCGTCTCTGGACAGATCAAAGATGATGTCCGTGCCGGTCCACTCGGTGGTGTCTTCAACGAAGCTCAGGTAGTTCTGCAGTACGTGCCACGCGATCCTTTCGCCGGGCCTGAACTCGGTGACTTTGAACGTCCCACGATGGACATCCTTGTAGCTGTAGAAGAACACCGCGCCGAGCTTGTCCGTGTCGCCTTGGATTTCTTCCGACCACCAGCCGCGTGGATTGCTGATGGCCTTGAAGACATCCTGCGGCGCCTGGTCCACAGTGAAAGTGTTCGTGTAGTCCTGATTTTTCATAGGTGTTTGTGCTCCGAATAAGCGGCTTCCGATGCCATGAGCTGGTGCCAGTCAGGATCGCTGTGCCGGCTCTGCACCAGGGATGCTGACGTCGGATTGGTCAGGATTCGGATGTCAGTGCTGCTTGTGTGCCAGGCAAAGCACGTCGCGGTAGGCGCAAAGATCCTCGAGCAGACGTTGCTCGTCGGCGAGAATCCTGGCCTTTTCTGTCTCGCCGATGAGTTGGATCATGTAGCTTTGCTCCGCGTTACCCTGTTTATCGATGAATGGATAAAGCAGGCTGGAATGAACGCTGAGATCGGGAACCGCTCCGATATCTTCGTTCGTGATAGATGGCGCATAGAACATCAGGTGGGGCATGGACATGGTATGAACGCTCATGTCAGGCGGTCCCAGCGCGCGCATGACCGGCGCGACCATATAAGACAAACCGGGTTTCTCCGGAGCGTGGTAGGTCTTGTTCTTGTAGCGCTTTTCGATCTCCGCCTTCAACGCGGCCGGGCCCATGCCTTGTGCGCGTAGCGCCGCCGTGTCCATGATCACTCTGAGGTGGGCCTTCGTGCCCACGGTGTCGTAGCCGAGCGGAATATAGATGTCGTCGCGGAAGTCGGTCATTTCCCAGACGGTGCGCTCGACCAGACAAGTCACGCCACTCGTGCCCTGACGGGAGAGAAGATAGCCCTGCTTCGGATCAAGTAGGTAGACGGTGGCCTTATCCCGCAGCGCCGCAGGCAGCGCGCTGAGCGCAAACCGAGTTTCGAGTTCGGCGGGCATCTGGTGGAGTACCGGATCGGCTGCGCGGCTCGAGGTGGCGGATAGGCCAATCAGCGCGAGACCAGCGGGCAGCAGTACACCCAGAAGCGTGCTGGCCCGTGGTTTATTGGTGTCTTCGATCATGAGTGATGTTGCTGGATTCTTTGTCATGACTTGGCGAGTTCAGCGGCCATCGCGGCAAACTGACGCTCGAGTGTCTTGGCCTCACCGCCGCGCCAGCTTTGGCCCAGGGCGGCGGACGTGGGATCGGGCAAGATGTCCTCCTCCTGTTTCTCGACGCCGTCGAAGATGGCTTGCGCGACCGAGTCCGCAGAAGCCTTCGGCATTGCGAGACCTCGCGTCATGTCTGTATCCACAGGTCCAGGAAACACGCCATGCACCCGCACGCCCATTCCGGCCAGACGGGCGCG
>DASXQN010000361.1:0-7349 GCA_036507155.1 Anaerolineales bacterium | reverse complement strand
GTCAGGACCTCGACCTGGTCGCCGGTCTTCAGGTCCTGATACAGCGGCACGAGCTTTCCGTTGACGCGCGCGCCGCGGCAGCGATGGCCGATATCGGTGTGGACGTGATAGGCAAAGTCGATGGGCGTCGAGCCGGCCGGCAGATCGATGATGTCGCCGCGCGGCGTGAAGACGTACACCCGGTCCTGGAACACATCGGACTGCATCGACTCGACGAACTCCTGTGCGTCGTTAACATCTGTGCGCCACTCCATCATATTGCGCAGGGCATTGATGCGCTGCTCATACACCTTGTCCCCGCGGCGGGCGCCCTCTTTGTACTGCCAGTGCGCGGCGATGCCGAACTCGGCGCTTTGGTGCATGTCCGCGGTGCGGATCTGCACTTCCAGCGAGCGTTTGTCGTCGTAGATGACGGCGGTATGCAAGGACTGGTAGAAGTTGTCCTTTGGGGCTGCGATGTAATCGTCGAATTCGCCCGGGATCGGCCGCCAGTGCGTATGGATCACGCCCAGGGCCGCGTAACAGGACGGCACGTCGGGCACGATCAGCCGGACGGCGCGTACGTCCCGCACCAGGTCGAAGGGCTTCTCCTTCTGCGTCATCTTCTTATAGATGGAGTAGATGTGCTTGGGGCGGCCGCTGATCTCCACCTTGATATTGTTCTTCGCAAGCAGGTCGTGAAGATTTTGCTTAATAGCCTCAATCTGCGCCTGGCGGTCCGGGCGGCGCTCTGCGAGCTGCTCGGCTATTTCCTTGTACTTCTCGGGGTTTACGTAGCGGAAAGCAAGGTCTTCCAATTCCCACTTGATCTGCCAGATACCGAGCCGATTGGCTAGCGGCGCAAAAATATCCAGCGTTTCCTGGGCGATGCGCTTGCGCTTGGATTCCGGCACGTGGCCCAATGTGCGCATATTATGCAAGCGGTCCGCCAGTTTGATGAGCACTACTCGAACATCGTCGCCCATTGCCAAAAAGGTCTTGCGCAGGGTTTCTGAGACCAGATCCTGCTTGCGGCCGCGGCGTGCGTTCTCGCCCGGTTTTTCCGAATCACTCGAGCGCTTGGACCTGGCGCCGTCGCGCTCTTCCGCGCGCGACACGCGCGGCAGGTTGGTCAGCTTGGTGACGCCGTCCACCAGCACGGCGATGGTATCTCCGAAATCGCGCCGCAGGGTATCGAGCGTCATACCCGTGTCTTCGACGGTGTCGTGCAGGAGTCCGGCGGCCACCACATCCGGCGGGACGCGCAAGTTCGCGAGGATGCTCGCGACCGCCAGACAATGGTTGATGTAAGGCTCACCGGAGGCGCGCTTCTGGTCACGGTGCGCCTGTTCGGCCACGCGGAAGGCGCGTTGGATCAGCTCCCGGTCTGCCAGGGAATAATTGTCCGGAAGCTCTTCGAGCAGTTTTTCGAGCGGAACGGCTGCAAGCGAGGTTTTCATCACAGATGATTTTACTACGTTGGTAAAATTGGGAGGTCCGCCATGCGCCGCCTGCCGAGCGACCGATGAGAGGCTTTGGATATGACCGCGATTAACAATGTGACACGCCTGCTCGATTCCAAAGGGATCGTCTACACCGCGCATGTGCTGCCGCCGGAAAAACTTGGCGCGCTCGAGGCCGCCGGCATCATGGGTGTGCCGGCTGAGCAGGTCTTCAAGACGATTGTGGTGACGCGCGCGCCCGAATCAAAGATCCAAAAGCAAGTGCTGGCCGTCATCCCCGGCCCGGCGAGCGTTGATCTCAAAGCGCTGGCGGCCCTGCTTGGCGAGAAAAAAGTCTTTCTGCCGACCGAGCGTCAGGCCGAAGCGCTGACGGGCCTGCAGGCCGGCGGGATTTCACCGCTTGCACTGATCAATAAGGGCTTCCAGGTGGTGGTCGATTCTGCGGCCACGCAACATGAGCGCATCTATATTTCGGGCGGCCAGCGCGGGCTGAATCTCGAACTCTCAGCGGCAGACCTGATCGAACTGACGGCCGCCCACGTGGGAGCTATCAGCCGCTCGGAAACCGGGCAATGAAAATCAAACAGCCGAAGGATTAATCCTCCGGCTGTATTTTCCCGGCACGGGCCTACTACGGGCATCAGGCTTCAAATTCGGCGACTTGCTGCTCGTTCACCCAGACCGTGTAATCTCCCGTGGCAAACGTGCCCAAATAGACATTCTGATCGAAGGGCTGCAGAACCTGCATGCAGGCCGCCGTCGGATCCACGACGGAGTATACCTCCAGCTTCAGCCGGTTTTGTGAATCAGGCTCGTGATACACAACGCGCAATTGGTGGCAGGGCGTAGGTAGATGGCCTTTGAGCACGACGGCGAATTGCACCGGGTAGCTCTCCATGGCCACGACCTCGGTCGAATCCAGGAACACTTCAGCGCGTTCAAGGTTTGCGTCGCCCGGCCGCGGCGCATAGATCGGCGGGAGGCCGGCGCCTGGCGTCTGGCTGGTCGTGGGACCATCCGGTGATGCCGGGCTGCAGGCTGCCACCAGCGCGCTCACGATCAAGATCATCCATAGTCTGTTCATCTTCATCTCCTTCAACAATCCATGAGCAGACGATGGCGCACACGGAAAAGTTCCTCATCGCGATCACCGCTTTTGAGCACTCACGGCGCCATCAGCGCCTCGGCCGGCGCGGTCGCGAAATGCCTTCGGTACGCGGCCGACTCCTCCAGTAAGCCCCTCAATGCGATGAATAATTCCTTCTGGGCATACTGGTTGGCGATGCCATCGCCCGCGTGAATATTGAGCGACTGCTGACCGTCGAATACGATGTGGCCGCCGGCGCGCAGCCATTCCAAGCCGAGACTCACAGACGCCTCGCGCTGCGCCGTCGCGGCGATCAGCTCCTCGAGCGTGGCATTCCCGCTGCGGCGGCTGATGGCGTACTTCGTCAGGCCGGCCAATCGCTTCAAGAAAGCATCGGTCTTTTCTTCGACAGGCGATCGCCCGTATAAGCGGACTCTCCTGGGCTGCACGAGCTCCAGCGCCGCGCGCAGCTCGGCAGGGGATGGCGGCGTAGTCCAGATCGCCAACTCGTCAGCCTGCTTGAGATGAAAGCGATCGGTGCCTTGTGCCTGATCCGCGCCCTCCGCCCAGATCAGCATCTCAACGTCTAAACGTTTTAAAGTTGAAACGTCTTGGCGCAGATCCAGAATCTCGATTCCTGCTTTGCGGATCTCGACGGGTTTCTCTTCGGTGACTCGAAACTCGAGCAGCTCCACGTTGAGCTGCCGTGCGCCGCGGAACGTTCCCGCGCGCAAGGTATACGCCAGGTCGAAGCGCCCTTCCGGCGGCAGCTCGCCGGCCGTCTGCCACCACAAAATGTCTTGCTCGCGACCGGCGCCATCTTGAACCGAAAGCCGCAGATGCTCCTTGTTCTTGCCGATCTCGGTCGACCGCGTCACTTGCAGGCCGCGCGTGGCCAGCAGAAGTGGCGGATTGCCTGGGCCAAACGGCGCCAGCCGCTCGATGGAATCTGCCAGCTCGGAAGAAAGTTCGTCGAGCGTGAGCCAGGCATCGACCTCCAGCACGGCTTCCTCGATGTTTGCTTCAGAGAGCTTCTTTTCGACGGTTCGGCCGAGCGCCTTGCGAAATTCGGGCAACCGCTCCTCATCGAGCGCAAGCCCGGCCGCCATGGGATGCCCTCCAAAATTGCGCAACATCTGTTTTTGCGCGGCGATCGCTTGCGTGATATGCAGTCCATCGATGGAGCGGGCGGAGCCGCGGGCGATCCCGTCCTCGCCGAGATTAAATAGCAGGGCCGGCTTGTGATAGCGGTCGACAAGGCGGTTGGCGACGATCCCGACTACTCCACCGGGCCAGGCTGCATGACCGAGCACGATCGCAGGTTGCGCGAGCAAGCCCGGGTCGGCGCGCAATTGCGCCTCCGCGGCCTGTGTGACCTGGTCTGTAAGCAGCTTGCGTTGGGCGTTCAGGCCTTCGATCTGCGCCGCCAGGATGCGAGCGCGGACCGGGTCTTGCGTTGTAAGAAGCTCGACGGCAGGATTGGCATCGCCGAGGCGGCCGAGGGCGTTGAGTCGCGGCCCGAGCGCGAACCCGACCGAAGATTCGTTCAAGGTTGACGGTTGGAGGTTGGCGAATTCGAATAGAGTTTGAAGACCGAGGCGCTGCGTGTTGCGAAGCACGTCCAAGCCGCGTTGGACGAGGTAGCGCGCGTCGTGTTTGAGGATCGCAAGGTCGGCGATGAGGCCCAGGGCCACAAGATCAAGAAGATTTTCGATTTCAGATTTGTGATTGTCGATTAGTAGTGCTTCTGAGAGTTTGAATGCAACGCCGACGCCGGCGAGGGTCGCGAGGGGATGATCGGCCGGGAGCAATTTCGGATTGATGATCGCCGCCGCAATCGGCAATGTGTCGCCGAGGTCGTGGTGGTCGGTGATCACGACGTCTGCGCCGCGCGCCCGCGCGTATTCGACCGGCTCGTGCGCGGTGATACCTGTGTCGCAGGTGAGGATTAACCTGACCCCGCGGTCCAGGATCGGCGCGAGGCTTTCGATGTGAACGCCGTGACTCTCCTTGCCGCGGATGGGGATGTAATAGCTGACGTGTGCGCCGAGCGCGCGCAGCGCCTGGACGAGCAGGGTGGTGGCCGTCTGGCCGTCGACGTCGAAGTCTCCCCACACGCAGATCTCTTCGCGCGTGCGTATAGCCAGAGTAACTCTTTCAACGGCATCTGCCATACCGGGAAGTTCGGACGCGGCGGCCGGAGTATAGGATTTTGGATCAAGGTACGCGCGCGCGGAGCTCGGGTCGTGGAGTCCGCGCCGGACGAGAGTCCGCGCAATGAGCGGGAGCAGGTTGAGGTCCGCGAAGGAGGCGGGGATTTCGACAGAGGAGGGATCAAGCCAGCGAGTCATTTTCGTCTCGTCATTGCGAGCGACTGAAAGGAGCGAAGCAATCTCATACGCAACCAGGAGATTGCTTCGTCGCCGCTACGCCGCTCCTCGCAATGACATTCCTCATAATGGTTCAAAGCGCGCGGTGAAGTGGCGGAGTAGCTCAGGCGCATAGGAGAATTTGTAGCCGCGTACGGCTGCCGCGCGTCCCTTGATTCGTGCGAGGGACGCGGCCACGTAGTCCATATGAGTCTGCGTATACGTTCGACGCGGCAGGGCCAGTCGCAGCAGCTCAAGTTTTGGAAAGATCGTCTTGCCCGAATCAGGGTCGGGATAAGCGAACATGACCGAGCCGATCTCCACGCCGCGGATCGCGCCTTCGCGGTACAGCTCGACTGCCAGCGCCTGACCCGGGAATTCGGACTGTGGAATGTGGGGCAGCACGGCGTGCGCATCGAGATAGACCGCGTGCCCGCCGGGCGGCTGGATGGTCGGGATACTGGCGTGGTTTAACAAGCCCGCCAGATAGGCTGTCTGCGCGAGCCTGTAGGCGAGATAGTCTTCCTGCAGGCCCTCGTACAATCCGACCGCAATCGCTTCAAGGTCGCGGCCCGCCAGACCGCCATACGTGGGAAATCCTTCGCGCAGGATCAATTCGTTGCGGGCGCGCTCGAAGAGCGAGTCGTCGTTCATGCACAGCAAGCCGCCGATGTTGACGATCGCGTCCTTCTTCGCAGACATCGCGGCGCCGTCTGCCAGCGCGAACATGGCGCGCGCGATCTCGATCACGGACTTCTCGTGGAAACCTTGCTCGCGCTGTTTGACGAAGAAGGCGTTTTCCGCGTAGCGCGCCGCGTCAATGAAGAACGGGATCTTGTGCTTGCGATAAAGTTTTGCGACGGCAGTTAAATTCTCCATCGAGACGGGCTGCCCGCCGCCGGCGTTGTTCGTGACAGTGATCATGCCGAACGGGATGTTCCTCGCCTCGACCTGCTCGATAAACGCGGCCAGCTTGGCGAGATCCATGTTGCCTTTGAACGGATGCAAACTGGCAGGATCGAAAGCCTCGTCGATCACCAGATTCGTCGGCCGGCCGCCGCGGGCGCGGATGTTCGCGTCGGTGGTATCGAAGTGCATATTGGAAGGCACGTACTGGCCCGGTTTGATCAGGATGGCTGCCAGGATATTTTCGGCGGCGCGTCCTTGATGAGTAGGCGCGAAGTACTTGAACCCGAAGATATCGTCCACGGCGAGCTTCAGCCGCTCATACGAACGCGCCCCCGCGTAGGACTCGTCGCCGTGCATCATGGCGGCCCACTGCTCCTGGCTCATGGCGCCCGTCCCTGAATCCGTCAACAGATCGATGAAGATGTCCTCGGCTTTGATGGCGAACAGGTTATAGCCGGCAGTCCGAAGCGCGGCCTCGCGCGCCTCGGGCGAGATCAGGCGGATCGCTTCGGTTACCTTGATTCGGAAGGGTTCTGGAGGATATCCTGACACAGGTTTCCGTCCTGCTATGTTAACAACGCGGCGAATTGTGCGCGCACTTAACCGGAGCACACAGATCAAGAATTATTTTACGACATTCGTCCGCAGCAGACGCGGCCTCTGCTGGCCCATGCCCGCGCTGCGCGGCAACACGCTCCGACTTGACGCTCTGCCATGGTCGTGAAGAGCACCTGCTTGGGTCCGGGTAGCGCTCGGCGCGCTTCAGCATCACTTTGGATGGGATACTCGGAGGTTGGCTGTCCGCCTCCGCGGTCAAACTGGCGGAATGCGCTCGGCCATATAATGGCCGATCAAATCGAAGGAGGAGGAACGCCGGAAGGCTGTCATGTCCGTCCTTCGCCTTTTCAATCCTGTCTTTTGACAGCCAATAAAGTTATGTCATCAAATTGCTCTGAGTCGCCGGTAAATTCCTGCAGTTGCCCCCCAATCTTATCGAGCAGGCGTGCGGTCGTCGTGTCACGGGATTGCAGTAACGGGAACAGGCGTTCCTTGCCGAAGAATTTATCCTCTTTGCTCTTGCAATCCGGGATGCCATCTGTAAACGCGACGAGCGTATCACCTTTTTCGATAGAGACTTCCTTCAAGGAAAATTCCGCATTGGCCATTGCGCCGACGACAGGACCTGTAGGGTCAAGCAGGGTGAGCGTGCCGTTCTTGCGCACAAGGACAGGCGCTTCATTGCCGCCGTTGATATAGGTAAAATTGCCGGTCGCCGGCTCAAGAATACCGAAGAAAACAGTGGCAAACATGCTCGTATCGCCATGCGTTTCGAAAACATAATCATTCGTGAGAAGAATCGCTTGCAGCAGTCGTTTTGAGGGAGAGCTGATCGGCCGGTTCTTCTCGCGCGCGAAATGGTCGGGAATGGTCGCCGAGCGGATGAGGCTGCGAAAAAGGGTCATGAACAAGGCCGCACCGACGCCCTTGCCGCACACGTCCGCGATGACGACCGCGAGGTTGCCTTCGGGAAGCATGAAGGCA
>DASXQN010000360.1:0-9402 GCA_036507155.1 Anaerolineales bacterium | reverse complement strand
GGAGATGGATTGATGGAAGCGCCGCGGCTCGCCGACCTGCAAGCCGGCCCGTGGGTGGAGCACACCCGCTTCAAGGGCATCCACATGCAGGGTCTCCTGACCGCGCAGGACAACCCGCTCGCCAGCGTGAACGCGGTGCGGGTCCCGCCGGGCGGCGTCATCGGCCGCCACCAGCATCCCGCGCAGGCGGAGACGGTCTATGTACTCACCGGCCAGGCCACCCTGACCTTGGATCAAACCGACGTGCCCATCCGGGATGGACACGTGATCGCCATACCGATCGGTCTTGAACATGCTTTGCGTAATGACGGCACGACGCTGGTGGAACTGTTGACCTTCTTCACGCCACCGTTACCTTAAAGGGAAAGCGGCACATACCTGTGCCGCCAGCCAATCTGAGAACAGACGACTTGGCGGCGAGCAGTCTGATCAATGAACAGCGTTGCTCTCGCCGCAAAAATGAACCCGCCGCTAGCAGGTGCCATGTTCTGCAAAGAAAGGAATGTCTGCCTATTGACCCGATGTATGTGCCGCTCTATTCAATTGTAAACCAAATCCGCCTTTACCGAACTTACCCTTACGTCTCTATCTAAGGAGGAGACCCCATGAACCGCAAAGCTACGCTCTTCAAGATGCTGAGTGTACTGGTCGTCTTCGGAGTGCTGGCCACAGCCTGCGCCGCTCCCACCACCCCCGCGACCTCTCCGACGGAAGCCCCGGCGGAATCCACCAGCGCCCCGGCCCCTGAGGGCAAGCAATTCGACGGCGTGACCGTTAATCTGCTGACCTTCGTTGGCCCGCAGGTGGCCGAGCCGCTCCAGCGGCGCGCGCCTGACTTCACCGCGCTGACCGGCGCCACGATCAACATCATCACCGTGCCCAATAGCGACCTGTATCAGAAGGCCCTGACGGACATGGCCACCGGCACGAAGGCCTATGACGCCTTCCTGTTCGCGCCTTCCTGGATCGTCGACTTCGCTCCGGCCGGCTATATCGAAGACCTCACCAGCCGCGTGAATGCCGATACCGCCCTGCAGTGGGACGATGTCGCGCCGTTCTTCCGCGACTTCAACTCGTACAACGGCAAGGTCTACAGCATCCCGCTGGATGGCGACATGCACATGGTCTACTATCGGATCGACTCGCTGGCCGCCGCCGGCCTGGAGCCCCCGAAGACCTGGGACGATTACCTGAACGTCGCCAAGACCCTTAATGGCACGGACCTCAATGGTGATGGCGAAGCCGACTACGGCTCCTGCATCTCCAAGGCCCCCCATCAGCAATCCTACTGGTGGATCTGGTCGATCGCGGCTCCGTACATCCAGAGCCAGGGCAACACGCAGGGAACCTTCTTCAACACCGCGGACATGACGCCCCTGGTCAACAACGACGGCTTCAAACGCGCCCTGGAGGTCTACAAGGAAACCGGCCTGTACGGTCCGCCGGATGAGTTGAACCAGAACGTCGGCGACAGCCGCGGCCTGTTCATCTCCGGCCGCTGCGCCCTGACGATGGACTGGGGTGACATCGGTACGCTGGCGATCGCCGAAGGCTCGAAGGTCGTTGACAAGGTGGGCGCGGTCGTCACACCCGGCTCCACCGAAGTCCTGGATTGGGCCACCGGCGAACTGGTTGCATGCGATGCCACCACCTGCCCGTTCGCCGTTGACGGCGTCAACCATGCACCGTACGCCTCGTTCGGTGGCTGGGCGGGAGCGGTCAGCGCGGCAGCCGATCCCGAAGTGAAGGACGCAGCTTACGCCTTCATCTCCTACATGTCACAGCCGGCACAATCCAATGCCGATGTGACGGTGGGCTCGACCGGCTATAACCCGTTCCGCATCTCCCAGTTCCAAAACAAGGACGCGTGGCTTGCAGCCGGCTTCAGCGAGGCCGCCGCCGATAGTTACCTGGGCGGTATCGAGAACAGCCTGAACAGCCCGAACATGGTCGCAGATCTGCGCATCCCGCAGAACCAGAGGTACATCCAGGTTGAGTTGGACCGGATCATTGCCGAGTACGCGGCCGGCCAATTAACCACGGACGAAGCTGCCCAGCAGATCTATGATGCCTGGGAAGCGATCACGGACGAACTGGGCCGCGACGCACAGCTTGCCTCCTACAAAGCCACCATCGGAGCCAAATAGTCCGATGCGTGTTGAGCACCACCCTCAAGGCCCAGCTCAAATCGGGCTGGGCCTTGAGGCCCCCTCAGTTATGAAAAACGAAACCCTCGCCCGCCCGCCTTCACGCCTGCAGAGAATCGGCGCCTCCCTGGAGCGCCTCGCGCCGTCGGCTTTCATCCTGCCGACCGTGCTGGCCCTGCTGTTCTTATCCATTTTTCCGCTGTTGGTCTCGTTGTATCTCTCGCTTTCCCGGTTCAGGCTTGCGCCGGGCGGCTTCAAAATAGACTTCGTCGGGCTGGCCAACTTTCGCAAGCTGCTGGTCGGGACCGACAAGACTCATTTCCTCGGCCAGTTTGCGCCGAGCAGCACATTTACCTGGCTGTTGTTCAATCTCGTCGTCCTGGCTCTGCTCATCTATCTGGTCCCGTACCTGCTCTCTCGCAGGATCACGATCGGCGGACTGGTCGGACGGTTCCTGCTCGCCGCGGGCCTGGGCGCGCTGGCCTGGATGCTGGTCCACACCCTGGCGCCCGGCGGACGGCTCGGCACGCTGAGCGTGACGCTGGTGTTCGTGTTCGTCGGCATCTTCATTCAATACGTGTTGGGACTGGGCCTGGCCCTGCTGGCGGTACAGCAGCTCGCCGGCCGGCGTTTCTTCCGCGTCGTGTTCCTGATTCCCATGATGATCACGCCGGTCGGCATCGCCTATATGTTTCGCATGATCACTGACACGAGCAAGGGACCGCTGGCGCCGTTGTGGCAGGCCGCGGGGCTGACCGATTTTTCGTGGGTGACGCATCCCTGGGGCGCGCGCGCCGCCATCCTGATCGCGGATATCTGGCAATGGACTCCCTTTGTCTTCATTGTGCTGGTGGCGGCGCTCGAGAGCCAGCCGGTTGAGCCGTTCGAGGCGGCCACCGTCGACGGCGCAAATTCCTGGCAGATCTTCCGCCACATTACCTGGCCGGAGATCATGCCCGTCAGCACGACGCTGGTCCTGATCCGTTTGATCGAGGCCTTCAAGATCGTGGACCTGCCAAACGTGATGACCAACGGCGGCCCGGGCACCTCCACCGAGTCCCTGACGCTGGAAGCCTTCATTAACTGGCGCGCGCTGGACCTCGGCAGTTCCGCCGCGGTAGCCTACCTGTTGCTGTTCGTCGTCACGTTTTTCGGAATGATCTTCGTTAATTTGATCCGCAAACAAGCGGTGGAAAGCCTATGAGGCAGACCGATGAACCGATTGTTTAGAAGCAGGTCCATTCATACGCCCACACCGCTGGGCGCGGCATTGTCTTACCTCGCGCTCGGCCTGTGGACCGTGATCGTGCTGTTCCCTCTCTACTGGCTGGCCGTCACCTCCTTCAAACTGCCCTTTCAAGTTGCCGAGGGTCCATTCTACGTGCCCTTCGTGGACTTTCAACCGTCGCTGCACGCGTGGGACTATATCCTGAAGGGCGACCTGAGCCGCGAGACTGTGCGGACGTATACGAACACGGTCGTGATCGCGCCGACGAGCGCGTTGCTGGCGCTCGCGCTCGGAGCCACCGCGGCTTATGCGCTGGTCCGGTTTAAGTATCAACCGAGGGTCGGGGCGATCCTGACCTTCCTCGGCTGCGTAGTGCTGGCCATCGTCGGCATCCACTATGGCATTCCCTGGCAGATCGCGGTGGTAGCGGCGATCGCCGTCTTTGTCCTGGTCTTGCAGACCATCGGCCGCCGCTTCAAACGCGCCCTCGGCAACAACGACGTGGCCTTCTGGATGATCTCCCAGCGTATGTTGCCGCCGATCGCAGTGGTGATCCCGATCTATATCCTCTTCCAGCGACTCAACCTGCTCGATACCCGCACGGCCCTGATCATCACCTACGTCGCCAGCAACCTGCCGATCGCGATCTGGCTGATGCGTGATTACTTCAGCACCATCCCGATCGAACTGGAGGAGTGCGCCGCCATCGACGGCGCCTCGCCGTATCGCATCTTCTGGTCGATCGTCCTGCCGCTGTCGGTCCCGGGCCTGGTGGCGACCTTCCTGTTCGTGCTGGTCTTTACCTGGAATGAGTATCTGCTGGCACTGTTCCTCTCCAGCGCCGACTCCCAAACCCTGCCGCTCATCATCGCCGCGCAGAACGCCACGCGCGGTCCGCAGTGGTGGTACATGTCGGTCCTGACGCTGATCATGATCGTGCCGGTCATCGTGATCGCCATCGCGCTCGAGCGCTACATCGCCCGCGGCCTGCTCATCGGGGCGGTCAAGGGCTGACCATACATGGCTGAGCTCATCATGTCTGACGCGCTGCCAACCATCGTTCGAACCGCGCTCGAGCGCAAACTGCCGCCCCGCGTGGACTACGGCATCGCGTTCGTCGGCTGCGGCGGCATCGTCAACTACGGGCACATTCCCTCGTACCAGGCCAACGGTTTCAATATGCTCGGAGGCTACGACGTGGATCGCGAGGCCGCAGCGACGACCGTGCGATCGCACGGCCTCGGCCGCGTGTATGAGTCGTTGGATGACGTGCTGGCCGATCCCGCTGTGCAGATCGTTGACATCGCGGTCGTCCCCTGGGAACAGCTTTCGATCGTCGAACGCGCCGCGGCGGCGCGCAAGCACCTGTTGTGCCAGAAACCGCTCTCGGACCGCTTTGCCGACGCGCAGGAGATCGTTGGAATTGCCGCGCGGGCCGGCGTGAAGCTGGCCGTGCATCAACAGTTCCGCTGGGGACAGATCATTCGCGCAACGCGCGCGCTGCTGGCCGAAGGCTGGCTGGGCGAAGTCCTGGAGGTGCAGGTGCAGGTCAGCATCCACACGCCGTGGGATCTGTGGCCATGGCTGGCCAGCCGGCCGCGCCTGGAAGTGCTGTATCACTCGATCCATTACCTCGACTCCCTGCGTTTCCTCTTCGGCGATCCGGCGCTCGTGACCAGCCGTCACGGCAGGCATCCCGAGCAACAAGCCAAGGGCGAGACCAAAACAATTACGATCTGGGATTATGCGAGCGGACTACAGATCCTGATCGCGGTCTGCCACTTCGACTGGTCGCCGGGTCTCTACTCGCTTTTTCGTGTGCTCGGCACGGAGGGCTTGATCGAAGGCAAGATCGGCACCAACTACGATTATCCGGAAGGCCGCAGCGACAGCATTCAATTCACCGGCCGCCGGGATCCGCAGCGCAACTTCTCGACCGAGCTGCCGGGCAAATGGATCCCGGATGCCTTTTATGGACCGATGGCCTCGTTGATGGAAGCCATCCAGACGGACGGCGAGCCGTTGACCTCGGGACGCGACCATCTGAATACGCTGCGCGTCGTCGAGGCGGCTTATCTATCCATGGAAGAGGGCCGCAGCGTGAGGCCCGATGAGATATAGAAGGGCTTGGGAGACCTCAACACTAAGAACATATCGCGCCGAGCCCTTCGCCAATGCTCAGGGCAGGCTCCACGCAGCGAAGTCGAGGCGACGTTTTTTCAGTCTGCGCTTCGTCTGCGTCCTGCGGGCTCCGCTCACCGTTCGTGCCGCCGCAACGGCGGCTCGCGCCGGTGCGAGACGGCAGCGCGATAGTTCTAAGGAGAACAGATTTTGTTTGACGTACGTAGTGACTTCGTCGTGAGAACCTGCAGTTACATCATGAAATCGGAGATCGTTGCATGCCCTTAACCCATAAACAACTGCCGGAAGCTTACCGGCAGATGCTCGTCATCCGAAAGTTTGAAGAGGCTATCCGCAACCTGTACCAGCAGGGAAAGATCCGCGGCTCTTTCCATCCGTGCGTCGGACAGGAGGCGGTGGCTGTCGGCGCGTGCTGGGCGCTGCGTCCCGACGACAAGATGACCTGCACCTATCGCGGCCACGGGCATGCGCTCGCCAAGGGTCTGAACGTGCGCGCCGCCATGGCCGAAATGCTGGGTAAGGTTACTGGCTCCTCAAAAGGAAAAGGCGGCTCGATGCACTTCACCGATCCCGCCGTCGGATTGCTGGGCGCGAACGCTGTCGTGGCGGCAGGCATCCCTCACGCTGCCGGCGCTGCGCTGGCCGCGCAGTTGCAGAAAAAAGATTACGTAGCACTGGCATTTTTCGGCGAGGGGGCCGTCAACCAGGGTGTCTTCCATGAATCTCTTAACCTGGCGGCGATCTGGAAACTGCCGCTGATCCTCGTGTGCGAGAACAATTTGTACTCAGAGATGTCGCCCTCGCACGAGACGACGTCTACGGTGGAGACCTACAAGCGCGCCGCGGCGTACGGGATCGAGTCCCTGCGCGTCGACGGGAACGACGTGGAGGCCATGTTCAACGCCGTCGAGGCGGCTGTGGCCAACGCCCGCGCTGGCAAAGGCACGACTTATATCGAAGCCATGACCTACCGTTTGTGGGGCCACATGATGGGCGACCCGGAAGTCTATCGCACGAAAGAGGAAGTGGCGCAGGCCCGCGAGAATGAACCGATCGTGCGGCTGAACAAACGCCTGCACGAGATCGGCTGCAGCGATGCGGACGTGGCGAAGCTTGAAGCGGAGGCCGAAGCGATTATCGCTGAAGCGCTCGAGTTTGCCGAAAGCAGCGCCGTGCCCGCACCTGAAGACGCTTTTGAGGACGTGTTCGCTTAACGAGAACCCATGACCATTCTGACCTACGCTGAAGCATTGAACGAAGCCCTGCGCGAAGAGATGCGCGCCGACCCGCGCGTCTTCCTGATGGGCGAGGACATCGGCCATCACGGCGGCATCTTCCGCGTCACCAAGGATCTGATCGACGAGTTCGGCGCGGAGCGCGTGCGAGACACGCCCATCAGCGAGTCCGGTTTCGTGGGCATGGGCATCGGGGCGGCGCTGGTGGGCATGCGCCCGGTGGTCGAATTGTTATTCATGGACTTTGCGCTGGTGGCCGCGGATCAGATCGTCAACCAGGCCGCCAAGCTGCGCTACATGGCCGGCGGCACGGTGTCGGTGCCGATCGTCATCCGCGCGCAGCAGGGCGGCGGCCGCGGCAACGGCGCACAGCACTCGCAGAGCTTCGAATCATGGCTGGCGCAGGTGCCCGGCCTGATCGTGGTGGCGCCGTCCACGCCCGCGGACGCGAAGGGCCTGCTCAAGAGCAGCATCCGCGCCGGCAACCCGGTGATCTTCATCGAGCACAAATTGTTGTACAACACCAAGGGCGAGGTGCCGGCTGAGCAGGACCTGATCCCGATCGGCAAGGCAGACGTCAAACGCGCGGGCCGCGACATCACGATCGTCTCGTACTCGCGCACGCTGCACTTCGCGCTGGAAGCCGCCGAGGCGCTGTCGCCCAAGGGCATCGAGGCCGAGGTGATCGACCTGCGCACGATCGAGCCGCTCGACATGGACACGATACTCGAGTCGATCAAAGGGACCGCACGCCTGCTGGTGGTGCACGAAGCTCACAGCAACTGCGGGATCGGGGCCGAGATCGTGGCGCGCGTCTACGAACAGGCGCCGAACTCGCTGGTCACGCCCGCGCGCCGGCTCGGCGCGAAACACGTCCCGATCCCGGTGGCCGAATCGCTCGAGAACTTTGTCCTGCCGCAAACTGCAGACATCGTGCGCGCCGTGGAGGCGATGTTCTGATGAAAGAGATTCATTTGGCGTTGATCGGCGGACCGCAGTACGATGGCTTGCTCGAACTGCTCCCGGCGTTCGAGAAGGATCACGGCTATCGCCTGCACGTAGACGTGCGCCTGCCGCACGTCGAGCTGAACGATCGCATGGCCGCCGATCTGGGTACCGAACAGGGCCGCTACGACCTGATCTCCACGCACACCAAGTATTGTCCCTCGCAGGCCGAACACCTGCGGCCGCTGGACGATCTGATCAAGCCGGATGAACTCAGCGATTTCGTGCCGCGCGTCCTGGAGCTGTGCCGCGTCGATGGGCGTTTGATGCAGCTGCCGCGCAACCTGGATGCGCGCCTGCTTTTCTACCGCGCTGATCTGATCGAGGCGCCTCAAACGTGGGAAGAAGCCGCCGCGCAAATGGTCAAGCACAAGCGCGCCGGCTTCTTCGGCTTCGCCTTTCCCGGCCGGCATTCCGGCCTGTTCGGAACGTTTTATGAACTGCTCGGCATGGGCGGCGGCGATCTGTTCGACGCGGACTTGAAGCCGATCTTCAACAGCCTGGCCGGCGAGTGGGCGCTGCAGTTCCTGCATCGCCTGCATTCGGTGGACTGCGTCACGCCGCCCGACCTGATGGAGAACTGGTACTACGACGAGATCTCGGCGCGCTTCCGCGCGGGCGACGTGTTGATGATCGGCGATTGGCCCGGCTTTTACGGCCTGTATCAAAAACGCGACACATGCGCGGTGATCGATCAGTTCGATGTGGCCGTCTATCCGGCTGGGCCGACCGGTATTCGTAAATCCTATGCGGGCGGACATTCGTTCGCCATCCCGAAGGCAGCGCGCGATCCCGAAGGCGCGCTGGCCCTGGCCCGCTACCTCACCAGCCCCGAGGTCCAGTGGCAGGAAGCCAGCGTGGCCGGCCATACGCCGGTACGCAACAGCGTCTTCAAGAAGTTGAAGGACGCGCCTGCCGGCGGACCGAACCGGGAGCGGCACGCGCGCCGCCTGGCCGCGCTCGAAGGGACCATCAACCAGCACACCATCATCCCGCCCAGATTCGCGCGCTATCCGCAGGTCGAGGACGTGCTCTGGCAGGGCGTCCAAGGCGCCATGAGCGGGACTCATTCGCCGCGCGCGGCGCTCGCGCTGATGGAGAAACAAGTGGGAGAGATCCTGCAATGATCCTCGGCTTCTGGCACGTCTCATTCACGGTCAGTGATCTGGAGGCCTCGGTGAAATGGTATACCGAGGTGCTCGGCTTGGAATTCGTGCGCAGTCAAACGCAAAAGAACGAATACACCAGCAAGCTGGTGGCCTATCCCGACGCGCATCTCAAGGTGGCCCAGTTGCGCGTGCCGGGCACGACCGTACCGGTCTCGCGGCATCACATCGAGCTGGTGGAGTACGTCCACCCGCGCGGTGAAGACATCCCGCTGGATACCAACCGGACGGGCGTGGGTCATTGGGCTTTCATGGTGGATAACATCCACGCTGAATTCAAACGTCTCAAGGCGCTGGGAGTTCAGTTCCGCGCCGAGCAACCCGTTGCGATCGAGGAGGGGGTGAACAAGGGCGGCTTTACGATCTATTTTTATGATCCGGATGGCATCACGCTGGAATTGCTGCAAGCCCCGTCATAATTCCTCCTCCTTTTTGAGTTGGTGTGTGAACGCAGAAGACCTGGCATATGCCAGGTCTTC
>DASXQN010000359.1:0-3415 GCA_036507155.1 Anaerolineales bacterium | reverse complement strand
CGTAAACAGATCCCGGCGCTGGTGGCGTCCGGTTACCGCGTGATCGTCCCGGACCAGCGCGGCTACAACCTGTCGGATAAACCGCCGGGCATCAAAGCCTACCGGCTGCATGAGTTGGTCAACGATGTGGTCGGCTTGATCGATGCGCTCGATTATCAAAAAGTGAATCTCGTAGGGCATGACTGGGGCGCGCTGGTGGCCTGGGCGATGGGGATCTGGCAGCCGGCCAGATTGCACCGGATGGGCATCCTCAACGTCCCGCACCCGGCCGTGATCACCCGCTTCCTGACGCGCGATCTCGAGCAGCTTCGCCGCTCTTGGTATGTCTTCGCCTTCCAGCTGCCCTGGCTGCCCGAGCGGCTGCTGACCGCGGACAACTGCCACCGGGCCGAGCGCATCCTGCGCGGCAGCGGCAAAACGCATACCTTCACGCGTGAGGATATCGAGAAGTACAAGCAGGCCTGGTCTCAACCGGGCGCCATGAGCGCCATGATCAACTGGTATCGCGCCGCGCTGCGGTATCCGCCGTCCATTTCGAAGAACCTGCGCGTCACCGTCCCTACCTTGATGTTATGGGGAATGAAAGACGTGGCGCTGACCCACCGCATGGCCCGGCCCAGCATGGATTACTGCGACGACGGCCGGCTGGTGCTCTTTGCAGACGCAACGCACTGGGTCCAACTGGACGAAGCGGAAGAGGTAACAAAACATCTGCTCGAATTTTTCAAGTGATTTGAAATTCAACGCAGGCGGTGATGCTGCTGATCGATGGGGCGGTGTATGAGCAGTCTACTATCCCAATTTCGTGCCTGGACCGTCATCTATGGAAAAGTGATGGCGCTGCTGGCCATGATGGCCCTGGGCGCGGCCCTGCCGCAGTTCCAGAGCTTGTCTTTCCTGATCCAGTACGTGTTGATGCTCATGTTGTTCTTGGCCTTTCTGGATATCGAATTCAGTCCGGGATCCTTCCAGATCGGCGTACTGTGGGTGCTGCTCGCCAACCTGGCCGTGGCCTGGCTCGGATACTGGCTGTTCGCCTCCACCGACCTGACGCTGGCGCTGGCCGCCTTCATGACCGGCATCGCGCCGACGGCGATCGCCTCGCCGGTGATCATCGGTTTCATCCACGGCCGCGTGGAATACATGATCGGCGCGGTCCTGCTGACCAATGTCGCTACCGCGTTGGTCATCCCGTTCGCGCTGCCGTTGCTGCTCGGCGCGCAGGTGCACATCTCCGTCTGGCAGATCCTGCAGCCGGTGCTGCTCGTGATGTTCGTCCCTCTGGCCCTTGCGCGTCTCACGGCCTGGTTGCCTTCCTCGGCACAGACTTTTGCGCGCGCAGGCAAACGCTTCTCATTCCCGCTCTGGTTATTCAATCTCTTCCTGATCAGCGCACGCGCCGCGTATTTTATCCGGCATGAAAACCCCGGGTCTTTCAACGCGCTGCTGCAGATCGCATTGGTGTCGCTGCTCATTTGCGCGGTCAATTTCGGCCTCGGAGCCCTGATCGGCGGACGGCGCGATTGGCAGGAATCCAGCCAGGCGCTCGGGCAAAAGAACAACTCGTTCGTCATCTGGATCGCGCTGACTTTTATCAACCCGCTGGTTGCGATGGGTCCGGTTTTCTACATCCTGTATCACAATCTGTACAACTCATTCCAGATCTATCTTTTCGAGAAGCGCCGCACGCGCGCATGAGATCGTTCCATGTTCTGCAGGATTGCAGGCTCATTCCCCATCGGGTAAGATGGTGAAATTGCAAACATCCATGCGGCCCTTCGTGCACATCAACGTGGCCATGACGGCCGACGGCAAGATCGACACCGTCGAGCGCCGCGGCGCGGCCATCTCCTCGCCGCGTGACCGGGAACGCGTCGACCGTCTGCGGGCTGAAGCGGACGCGGTGATGGTGGGTGGGCGCACCCTGCTGGACGAGGATCCCGCGCTGACGGTCAAGAGCCAAGCGCTGCGCGCCGAACGCGTCGCGCGCGGACTTCAGCCGAATCCCGCCAAAGTGGGCGTCGTCACCCGGGCCGCGCTCAAACCGGATGCGAAATTCCTGACCTCCGGCCCGGCGCGGGTCCTCATCTTTACCACCGATCAGACCGCGCCAGAGCAGCTAGAGTTGCTCGAGTCGCGGGGCGTGCAGGTCTTCCTGGAGCGCAGCGCGCGCGTGGATGTGGAGTCGATGATGCACACGCTGCACGCGCAGGGGATTCAGCGCTTGATGGTGGAGGGTGGTGGTACACTGAACGCTGAATTGCTGCGGCGCGGGCTGGTGGATGAGATCACCGCGTACGTCGCACCGATGATCTTCAGCGGCGCGAACGCTCCGACCCTGGCGGACGGCCCCGGGCTGCCGCGAGGCGAAGCGGTCGCACTGGAGTTGATACAAGTTAATCAATGGGATGACGGTGGACTGGTCATCCATTACAAGGTGAAGAGGTCAAAATGACATCCTCTGCGCAAAAAGAAGTGCCGGGGCGCCCGGGCAAGGACGTAAATCCGGAAGGCGACAGCACACGCAAACAAAAGCCGCGCGTCAAGATCGCCGCCATTGCCGAACTGCCGACGCGCTACGGAATGTTTCACATCATCGCCTTCCAGAACGCGCGCGACCAGAAGGAACATGTCGCCATCGTGCGGGGAAAGACCCTGAACGAGCAGGAC
This sequence comes from Anaerolineales bacterium, assembly GCA_036507155.1. Taxonomy (GTDB): domain Bacteria; phylum Chloroflexota; class Anaerolineae; order Anaerolineales; family Villigracilaceae; genus DASXQN01. The sequence goes on along the minus strand of DASXQN010000359.1, from coordinate 745 downwards.
ATGCCGGTGCGTCTGCATTCCGAATGTCTCACCGGCGACGTGTTCGGCTCGCTGCGCTGCGACTGCCGGGACCAGCTGGAGGGCGCGCTCAAGATGATCGACAGCCTCGGGCGCGGCATCGTGATCTATCTGCGACAGGAGGGGCGCGGCATCGGCCTGCTCAACAAGATCCGCGCATACAATCTGCAGGACCAGGGCCTGGATACCGTGGAAGCCAACCTGGTATTAGGCTTCCGCGACGACGAGCGCGATTACGCCGTAGCGGCGCACATGCTGCAGGCCATGATGGTCAAGTCGATCCAGTTGATCACCAACAATCCGAAGAAGATCGAGCAGCTCTCGCATTACGGCGTTCCGGTCACGGGACGCATTCCGCACATCATGGAACCGAACGAGCACAACCGCTTCTACCTCGAGACCAAGGCCGCCAAGTCCGGCCACTGGATCGATTTCAGCGGCAAAGCGCACGTGCCCGAACAATTCGATCGCCCGATCGTGCTGGGCATGAGCGAAGAGCAGATCCGCGCGCTGGGTGAATGAGTTGTTGTCATATTGCGGCTGCAAGAAACGCTCTGGATTGTGTCACCCTGAGGAAGCTGGGCCCGGAACAGAGTGACGGGCCGCGACCGAAGGGTCCCATCTCGGCGACAAGAGAGATCCTTCGGTCGCGGCCCTTCGCTGTGCTCAGGGCTTTAGCTCGCTCTCTCCGCTTCGCTACGGGATGCTTCGCGATCAGGATGACACA
>DASXQN010000358.1:0-3328 GCA_036507155.1 Anaerolineales bacterium | reverse complement strand
AACGCTGCGCCAACAGCGCCAGTCCCTGGCTGGCATTGACTACCGAACCGGTGGAAATGTCATTTGTATAATGCCGCGCAATCTTCACCATGTTCGCGGGGCTCGTGAACGGCGGAAGATCTTCCGTGAAATATCCTTGCACCTCCGCGTATTGAATGACTTCTGCTTCGCTGATCGGCGTCTCGGGACTAGCATAGTTGTGGGTCATGACGAACGCGGCCTCGCCGCAGGAGGTCGTCCGCGACTGCGCCATGGCGGGGACGGGCAGGTCCAGCGGGCCGCGCTGCAGCCGCCAGGTGAGATATTGTCCCTGCATGTACGCGAAACCGGCGAGGATCAACCCTATCAAAATGATCAGACCGAATAACGTGACGAGGGAGATCTTCTTGGTTTGCATGAGAGTTGTTAGGTTAAGAAACGCAAAATGAGCGGACGACCTGCGGGTCGTCCGCTGCAGGGGCGACCCGGCTCCCCTACGGGGACATATGCGTCGCCCCTACGCGAACATATTTACTCATGTTGCTCGAATCCTTAAACGTTCTTGAGTGCCTTCTTGCCGGACTCGGCGGCGGTTTGGATGCGGTCCAACTGCTCAACCGCGATGTCCTTGCCCTTCTGCTTGTACTCTTCGGCCTTGCCGCGCGCTTCGGCCGTCAGCTGCTCAGCCTTTGAGCGGGCCTGCGTGACGGTGTCTTTCACGGTGGCCTTCGTGCGGTCGCGCAGATCAAAGGCGCCCTTCTGGAGCTCTTCACGGGTCTTCTTGCCGGCCTGAGGGGCCAGCAGCAGCATCGTGGTCGCGCCGACCAGCCCGCCGATCACAAAACCGGCGACGACCGGCGTTGCGCTGCCGCGATTACCATTGCGGTGGGATTCCTGATTACGAGTTGTCATTTTTATCTCCTTGTGTTTTGAGGTGGAATCAAGTTACACACCCGGAAAAGCGTTGTGCACTTGAAAGAACGCTGAGGATAATCGGCTGTTATGAGCAGCCGATTAATCCCTGATTAAGAGATGCGGAGAGACCGCGTCGTCGCGTTGCAATGTAGGGGCGACCCTCGCGAAGCACTCCCGGAGGGAGATTGGGTCGCGCCTACATTGGACGGCGTGCACGCAGTCCAATGATTGCATGATGCGCCCGCCTTGATTCTTGTATAATCACCTCCATCGAGAAAGGAATCCAACATGGGACTCTTCGGCAAGAAACCAGACAAGAATGCTCCGGTCCTCTCCGCGGACGAGGTGAAGCAGCGCCTGCTCGGCCTTAACCGCGAGTCCGCCCCCTGGCGCATCCTGGACGGCGCCGCCGACAACGTGGACCTGATCGCGGAGTGGAAGATCGTCGATGCGCAGTGGTATCAGATCTTCGCCAAGGCCAACCTGACCAAGGTCTTTCGCATCTACATGAAGCTCGACCCGGCAAAGCACGAGGTGCGCGCCAAGGATGAGGAGTACACGCTCGAGTGGACGGCCGGCGTGCCGTCGCTCTCCATCTCAAAGACCAAATTCCAGGGGCAGATGACCTCGGTCGAGTTCGGCGCGGCGTACGCTTTCACCGAAGAGTTCAAGCCGGGCGTGGTGTACAACTATCGCTTCAATACCAATGAGATCAAAAAGCCCATCCAGGAGGCCGTGGCGGCGTGTGGATGGGCGTATAAGGGTGTGGCGTTCGGGAAGTTATGAAAGACCTCGGAGGTCTCGCCCGCGAGCGACCACGGCCGCTAGATCCCCGCGTTGCTCAGGGTATCCAGCAGCCTTGAGATCGCCATCGTGAGTTCCGGATGCGTCACCTCGAAGTGTCTGACGGAATCTTCCAAGCTGGCGATGGCGGCCGGCTTCGGCTTTTCATCCGAGCGCTCCATCAGCTCGTGAATATGACCGTCGAGGTCGCGCAGCAGCGCGCTGCCCTTCTCATCGACTTTGTCTGCCTTCGCAATTTCGTCGTGCAATTGGTCCAGCAACTCGCGCATTTTTTGATCGCTCATTGAAAATCCCTTTCTGTTCGTTTCTTGCTAATATTGGCTACACGCCATGATGGCCTTGAGGGCGAGCGAAGCAAAGCGCCGCTTCGACTGCGCTCAGTACTGCGCCCGCGGCCGCTTCGACTGCGCCTTCGGCTCCGCTCACCGTTCGTGCCGCCGCAACGGCGGCTCGCGCCGGTGCGAGACGGCAGCGCGATAGTCCGCGTGCTAAAAGTGAAATACGTTGAGCAGCAAGATCGCGGCGAGCGCCAGCAACACCAGGATCACGAGCCAGAACTGCACAGGTTTATCCGCTCGGGAGATCCAGGTAGTGGTCCGTTCATACTCCCCGCCCACCGTGATGCGGCCCCGAACGACCGCAATGAGGGCATACAAGGCGAGGATCAGTCCAACAATTCTGCTCCAGGTGAACATCGCAATTCCTTTCTAACAGACCGGGCCGGTCGAGAGCTGCTTACCGCGCATTTTGGTAAGAACTGCCTGCCTCACGGCAGGCACCTCTTTAAGATAGTCGCTTACGGTCTTGGCTTTGCTTTGCATGGTTACTGCCCCTCCCGCCCTCTGGGCACCCTCCCCAAAAACCGACATCGAAAATCTCGCAGGGATTCAAATTCTGCCTGTCGGATTTTGGGGAGGGACGGGGTGGGGCTCAACACTCACTAAACCCGCACGCATAGCACTTCCGGCAGCCCTCTTCATTGACTACCGCGGCCTCACCGCACTCGGGACACAGGTCGCCGATCTTCAGGCTCGGCGCGCCGGTGGGCGGCTCGGGCGTACCGATCGCTTCCGAAAGCGTGGTATGGCTGCCGCCGTTCCCACCGTTGGTCTTCTTGTCTTCTGCGGGCGCTTCCTGGCCATCCTTCTCGCGTAGATAGAGGTCCAGGACGCGGCCCACGCCGTCAGGCAGGGACCGGACGCGGTTCGGGCCGAAGCCGAGCGACCGTCCGCCGCCGATGTCCGTCAACTGGCGCACGATCTCTTTCATTCGTTCGGTCGGGACGACGGGGCTGGCCATCCGCAGGATATACGAGATCAAGCGCCCGATGGCTTCCGAGACCGCGGCGGTCTCGGAGCCGGCCTTGGCCGTGTTGATAAACGCTTCGAATGGCTGGCTGCCGCCGTTCTCGTTGATGGTGATGAAAGCCTTGCCAAGCGGCGTGTCGACATTGTAGGTCTTGCCGGTCAGCGCCTTTGGACGCGGCTTCTTCGTCTCGTGCCACGCGGTCCCAGTGATCGCCGGCCGCGCCTCGACTGCGCTCCCGCTGGTCGCTCCGCTCGGCGCGATAGCTGTTTGTTTCTTATCCGCGGTGGCCTTGGTCTCGAGCACGACCTTGTCGCGCGAGCCC
>DASXQN010000357.1:0-2461 GCA_036507155.1 Anaerolineales bacterium | reverse complement strand
CCAGGGCGGCGGCCATTTTGTCACCGGTGGCAAAGTGAAAACGGGCGGCCTGTTCGATAAGGGCTACTATTGCGAGCCCACCTTCGTAACCGACTTGCCCTACTCGCATCGCTTGTGGCAAACGGAGATGTTCCTGCCGATCACGACCATCGGCAAGGTCAAGAACCTCGATGAAGCGATGCAGCTCGCGAACAGCGTCAACTACGGCCTGACCGCCGGGTTCTATGGCTCGCCCGAGGAAACCGAATGGTTCTTCGACAAGATCGAGGCAGGCGTGACGTATGCCAACCGACCCCAAGGCGCGACCACCGGCGCATGGCCAGGCTTCCAGCCGTTCGGCGGATGGAAGGGTTCGGGCTCAAGCGGCAAGAATGCCGGCGGGTATTACTATCTGCCTCTGTACCTGCACGAACAGATCCGCACGCTCGTAAAATGATTCCGGCTTGCATCACAGCCCCTTCCCTACTTTGGGAGGGGGCTTTTTCGGGCTACAATATGCGCATGCCGTGGGACCCGACTCTTTATCATCAATTTCAGAGCGAGCGCAGCGCGCCCTTCGAAGATCTGCTTGGATTGGTACACATCCGACCGGGGCTCAAGGTCGTGGACCTCGGCTGCGGGACCGGCGAACTGACGCGACGCCTAGCGGATGCGCTGCCCGACAGCGAGGTGCTCGGCCTAGACCTTTCGGCGGAAATGCTGGCGCGCGCGCAGACGCATGCACGCGCCGGCCTGCGCTTCGAGCAAGGCGATCAGGCCGCGCTTGGCGGCACCTGGGATTTGATCTTTTCGAACGCGGCGCTGCAGTGGTCCGAGGCGCACGACCGACTCATCCCGCGGCTGTTCGGGCACCTCGCGCCCAGCGGACAAATCGCCGTGCAAGTCCCTTCGAATCACACGCACATTTCGCACCGCGCCATCCTGGAGATCGCGGCGCGCGAGCCGTTCCGAGGCGCGTTGGACGGTTGGGTGCGACTGCCGCCCGTGCTACCTATCGACGAGTACGCCGGGCTTTTGTTCGATGCGGGCGCGCAGGATATCGTCGTGTTCGAGAAGGTTTATCCGCACGTGCTCGAGAGCGCGCAGGCCGTGGTGGATTGGATCTCCGGCACCGCACTCGTCCCGTATTTTGAACGCCTGCCTGAGGGTTTGCACGCGGACTTCCTCGCGGCAATTCTGGAACGATTGCAAACGGATTGGCCCCAGGGTCCTGTGTTCTATCCCTTCAAGCGCACGCTGTTCTCCGCGGTGCATCCGCTATGAACGCCCTCGTCGCCCGGATCGGGACGTTCTTCTTCGTGATCGGCTTCGGGCTGTTCGTCTTATTCCTGGCCTCCGATATGGCGAAGACGCCGCAGTTCGATTATCTGTGCCTGGCGACCCTTTCGATCTGCATCGGCTGGCTTCTCGCGCGCCGGCGCGCACCGCCGGCATCCGCCGGAAGATTTTCGCTGGTGAGGCGTACCCGGGAGAACATGCGCAAACGACGCCAGGAACCCGGCAAAGAAACCAAATCAGACGGATCGGGAGAAGGATGACCAAGCTCATGTCGTTAACGGAGGCGGTCAGCATGAACGTGCAGGACGGCGATACCGTCTATGCAGCGGGGTTCACGCACCTGATCCCGTTCGCCGCAGGCCATGAGATCATCCGTCTCCGCAAGCGCGAGCTGGTCCTGGCGCGCGCCACCCCGGACTTGATCTACGACCAGATGGTGGCCGCGGGCTGTGCCCGTAAGCTGATCTTTTCCTACATGGGAAATCCGGGCGTGGGTTCGCTGCGCGTCGTGCGCACCGCCATCGAGCAGGGCCGCCTCGTGTGGGAGGAGTATTCGCATTTCGGGATGATCACGCGGCTACAAGCCGGCGCCTCGGGCCTGCCCTTCCTGCCCATGAACCAGACCGGCGCGGTCGATCTCGAGCGGGTTAATCCACAGATCAAGCGTATCCCCGATCCGTACGGCGGCAAGGACGTGATCGTCGTCCCCGCCTTGAATCCGGATGTGGCCATCGTGCATGTGCAGCGCGCCGACGCGAATGGCAATGCGCAATTGTGGGGCATCATCGGCGAGCAGAAGGAAGCCGCCTTCGCGGCACGCAGGGTCATCCTGACGGCCGAAGAGATCGTGGATGAGTCGATCCTGCGATCCGATCCCAACCGCACCATCATACCGGGCACGATCGTCAGCGCGGTGTGCCACGTCCCATACGCCTGCCACCCATCCTACGCGCAGGGCTACTACGATCGCGATAATGAGTTCTATTTGCAATGGGACAAGCTCAGCGAATCCGATTCGGCAGTGCGGTCCTGGTTGGATGAATGGGTTTATGGCGTGAAGGATCGAGGAGAGTACAGGGAGAAATTAGGACCCGGGACGCACGAGCGGTTGAGGGTCAAGGCGAGGTATAGTGAGAAGATCAATTATGGAAGTTACTAAGTGAGCGGGGAAAGGGGTTGGGGA
>DASXQN010000356.1:0-7619 GCA_036507155.1 Anaerolineales bacterium | reverse complement strand
CTTGATGTCGCCGCTGACCTCATAGTAAACCAGTTTGTCTACGTTGTATCGTCTTGTGAAACTACTGCCACTGCCATTCTTATGGTCCGAGATTCTGCGCCTCAAATCGTTCGTCACGCCCGTATATAACACCGTGTGATGGACGTTCGTCAGGATGTAAACCCAATATTCCTTGTCAACTGCCATTGCAAGTTGCCTGTTTCATTGTATTCTTGTCCATCAAGAAATCAAAGCTCGGGCAAAACGAGGAGATTGCTTCGTCGGGCTTCACTTCGCTTCGCTCAGTTCAGACACTCCTCGCAATGACATTCATGTTACCGTACCGCGCGCCGTGACCTGCCAGGTCAGTTCCACCTGATCGCCGCGCGCGCCGACGACCTCGTCGAACATGTTGGTCACCGTGCAGCAGTGGTTGGGGATGATGCTCACGCGTTCACCGATCTCCGGTTTGCGCTCGCAGGCCGAGAAATCGACGTGCCCGTGCTCCTCCGATAAGGAATAAATTTTGGCGTCGGGATATTCGCAAATAAGACCATAACCGTCCAGCCCATGCAGGTCCATCGACAACGACTTGCTGCCCGCGTCGAGGATGCCGCGTGCCTCTGTCGGCCGGCTGACAACCGTCGTGAAGACGCGCAGCGCACAGTCCTCGAGTTTGACCGCGCCGGCGCGCATCGTCAGGCGGTCGCCGTACACATAGATACCGGCGCGATGCTCGGTCACTTCCGGATGCGTATGCACCTGCCACATAGTCGGCGTTCCGCCGCCGCTGACGCGTTCGATCGCAAGCTTATCCTTTTCCAGCAATGATCGCGTGGCGCGCACGAAATCGTCCAGCGTATCGCCGGTGGGATAGGTCATCAGCCCGCCGAAGTGCAGCCCGGGCAGCGCGTCGATGAGGCGTGCCAACTCTGCCGCCTCTTGCGGGGACTGCACGCCGCAGCGTCCCGCGCCGGTATCACATTCCACCAGCACGGTCACGGTCAGCCCGACGCGCTCGGCCGCGCCCGAGAGGCCGCGCGCCACGACCGCTGAATCTGCGCTGACGCTGAGCGTGACGCGCGCAGCCAGAGCCATCAAGCGCCTCAGCTTGCTCTCACCCAAAATGTTATAGGGAAGGAAGATATCGTCGAAGCCTGCATCCGCCATCACCTCGGCCTCGCTGACCTTCTGGCAGGTGATGCCTGCCGCGCCGGCATCCATCTGCATCTGTGCGATGGCCGGGATCTTGTGCGTCTTGATGTGTGGACGGTTGGCGATCTTGTGCACGTCCAGGTAGGCCTGCAGCCGCGCGATGTTGGCTTCGAGCCGGGCGAGATCGACCACCGGGACGGGTGTTTCCAGTTCGTTCAGATGCATATCTTGCTCCTCCACCACCAAGACACCAAGGCACTAAGACATGAAACTGCTTGCTTTGTGTCTTAGTGACCTTGTGTCTTCGCGGTTAACAGGGCCTAGTCCTTCCCAACATAGGCGATTGCGTCGATCTCCACCAGGATGCCCTTCAACTGGCTGCCGACCGTTGTGCGCGCCGGCTTGGGATCAGGAAAGTAGGTCGCGTAGATCTTGTTGTAGGCATCGAAGAGCGCCAGGTCGCTCAGGTGCGCGCTGACCTTGACCACGTCCGCCAGGCTGGCGCCGCCGGCGGCCAGGATCCCCTTGATATTCTCGAGCGTGCGCGCCGTCTGCTCTTCCATATTTTCACCGACGACTTTGCCGGTGGCCGGGTCGAGCGGTCCCTGGCCGGAGACGAAGATGAAGTCTCCGACGCGCAGTCCCTGCGAGTATGCGCCGACCGGGGCCGCGCCGGTGTCCGTCCTGATCTGTTGCTTGGGCATGAATGCTCTCCTCTTACCAATATGTCATTGCGAGGCGAGGCGCCGCAGGCGTCGCAACGAAGCAATCTCCTCGCTAGCCGATCAGCTCTTCGAACAAATCCTTCCACTCGGGATTCTTGTTATTGATCAGATCGATATTTCTCTTTCGCGAACCGCCTGTGATCTGTTTTTCCCGGCTTATAGCGACATTGATATCGCTACCAGCTTCGTAATAAACCAATTTATGGACGTTATACTTTCTTGTGAATACACCGCCCATACCGTTTTTGTGGTCAGAAACCCTGCGCTTCAGGTCATTCGTAACGCCGGTATAGAGAACCGTATGATGAGCATTCGCCAAAATGTAAACCCAATATTCCTTGTCCACTGCCATTTCAATTATCCATCCCCACATGCAATTGTAATCGCCTTAGTTATGAAGCTAATTCCCGAGCTGGGAGGGGATTGCTTCGTCGGCATTCGCTCCGCTCAGCCTCCTCGCAATGACATGGAGCTTAGCCCGTCGTTGTGCTGGGGCGCACGTGTGCCTGCGGCACAGTGCAGGCAGCCCCCTTGGAGCGGATTAACCCAAAGGGCACTAAGGACTCAAACGGGTTAAAACCGATTTTCCTTTGTGCTCTTTGTGTCCTTGGTGCTTAAGCTCTTCTCACGCACTCCAAGATCTCCGAATTAACCTCAACCAATTCCCGTGCATGATTCCCGCGATATCGTTCTGATTGTAGCCGCGCTTGGCGAGGATATCCGGGATGCATTGCAAGTCCGCGATCGTATCCAGGTCAGATGGCGATTGCTCACGCCCGAATCCGCCGTCCAGGTCGCTGCCGATGGCGGCATGCCGGCCGTTCCCAGCCAGCTGGCAGACATGATCGATATGATCGACCACATCCGCCACGGTGACGACCGGATTCTCCTTCGCGCGCCGCACCCAGCCGGGACGCACCATCCAGGTGTCGAGGGCTGCGCCGATCACGCCGTCGCGTGCGATGACGGCGCGCAGCTGCTCATCGTCGAATTGCCGTTGATGCGGCACCAGCGCGCGGCAGTTGTTATGGCTGGCCAGCACCGGCCCGTTGAAATGCTCCAGCGCCTCCCAAAAAGCCTGATCGGATAGATGCGTGAGGTCCAGAATAACTTTGAGTCGTTCCATTTCTTGTAAGAGCGCGAAGCCAGAAGGCGTGAAGCCAAGCTCGGTCCCTGTTCCGCCGGCGTAACGTCCCGGGCCGTAATGTGCCGGGCCGATCAGACGGACGCCCGTTTCGCGCCACGCTGACAATTGTTCCGGACCCGGGATCGGGTCTGCGCTCTCCATGCTGATCATCAGGCCGAGCGGCGGCTGAGGAGTCTCTGGAGCCTGCTCCCATGCTTGCCATTGGCCGATATGCGCATCGAGCTTTTTCACGTCGTCGATCAGATGGATCACGCCCTGTTCAGCCAGCGAGCGGTAATACGCCAACTGACCCTGCGCCGCGGCGTACGCTTGCTGTGGGGACGAATAGTCCACGTTCGGTTCGAGGCGACCGGTGGAACGCGCCAGCAGGGTGGCGAAGCACAACGCGACGCGTCCCTTGCGCATCTCGGGGAACGCGACCGTGCCGAGTCCGCGGCCGGGCCCCGAAAGGTGACTCTCCTGCACGCGCAGCGTGTAGGCCGACAGCTGCAGGTCGCGGTTCCACTGCAGCGCGTTCCACGCCAGGTCGAGATGCGCGTCGACGATCAGCATAGATGGTCGCTTCCTGGCGATGACTTAGATGACTTTTCCGTCATGAAACAGGATCCAAATGAACGGGATGATGACCGGACGGGTTGATCCCCGGTTCTTGATCCACACGATTATAGCCGAATGAACACGAGAGTTGATTGCAGGCTACACAAAATTGCGCATTGTATAATCGATCGATGGATGTTTTGTCGATCTTGGGGTGGAATTGGACACCATCTGATCCGCGCTGGGACATTCTATTTGCCTGCAGCGTTTCAATCCTCCTTGCAGGCATATTCCTGGTAACGGTCATCCGGACCAACTATCACGGAGAGATCGATCCCGCCAGTCTGTTCTCCCTGGCCTTGATGGGTGGGGTTTCATTCCTGATCCTGCTCGCCTTCCCGATCTTTCTTGCCGCGGCGTGGTTGCGGATCGGCTTGAACTTCAGGGCGATTTTCCTGGCGCTGGCGATCGGTCTTGGGATCGGATCCGTGTTCTTGGCGGTTCGCTACCCGCGGCGTCTTACCGGACCAACGCGAATCTTTGTAGTGTTGGCATTGATGCTGTGCGCGCTGTGCCTGGTGCGTCTCGCTTTCATCCGAGATCTGGTCCTGCCGCCGTATTCGGACTCCGTTGAGCACTATCTGATCGTCACCGACCTGCTGCATCCGGAGCGCGCGCCAGATGCCTTCTATAACATGGGAAACCTCAGCTCGCATTACTATCATTTTGGGTTCCATGCGCTGGCAGGTTGGACCGCAGCCCTTTCAAGCGCGCCGGTCTCGCAGGTACTGTTGGTGCTGGGTCAGATCCTGCAGGCACTTATCCCGCTCTCGCTCTTTTTCATCGTGCGGACACTCACGCGCAGCAATGCGGCCGGCCTGTTCGCCGTCCTGCTCGCCGGGTTGGGTTGGCGGATGCCGGCATTCGCCAGCAACTGGGGCAAGTATCCGGCGTTGACCGGGATCGTGACGTTCCTGTTCGCCCTGAGTATGCTGTATCTGGCGGGCTCCGCCGCAGGTCGCAAAGAAACGCAGGGCCTGCTCGCGACGGCCCTCGCCGCCGGCCTCGTGTCCGCCCTCACGCACACGCGCAGTTTGCTGCTGCTCGTCATCGCGGTGGGGAGCTGGTGGATTGCCGGGAGGATCGTTGAAGGCCGGCGCGCGTGGAGGAATTCGGCGCTCCTGATCTCTGCACCGCTGCTGATGTGGATCGTGATTCAGATCACGCGCACCCCGGAGCTGACCTTCATGATGGAGCCGTATGCGCGTGCAGGCTTCTACTCGACGCTGCTGGTGGCGCTGCTCCTGCCTTATGGCCTAAAGTATTTCCCGCGTCCGATGTTCTCGGCCCTGCTTTTCCTCTTACTCCTTCTGATGCTCACACTTGTAGCGCTGCCGGCAGAGCTGGAGCGGTTGAGTGGTCAAACCTTGCTCGACCGGCCGTTCGCGCAGATGATCTTGTTCCTGCCACTCTCGGCGATCGGCGGATTCGGACTAGCTGGCGTCGGCCGCGATCTGGCTGCGAAATGGCGGGAGTCGAGACGACGCGAGCTCCGCGGCAAGCTGTGGATCGCGGTCTCGCTGCTGCTCTGCCTGGCCGTGACTGTTCACGCGTTGCACGCGTACGACTTTTCGCCCTCATCGTGCTGCACGCTGGCTAAGGAAGATGATCTGGCGGCTTTCGATTGGATCGAAAATCATCTGCCAAAAGATGCGGTCATCCTGATCGCAAGCATTCGAACGCCATCCCGCAGCCTTGGCGTGGATGGCGGCCTCTGGATCACAGCGCTCACCGGATACCGGACGGAAAAATGGCCCCACGATGCGGCCCTGGACTCGGCCGCCAACCTCGCGCAGATGTGCGCAAAAGGTGCAACGCATCTCTTTGTCGGGGGTACTGCGTCACGTTTTGTGCTTGACCCGGCCGCGATCCCCTCCGGCTGGTACGAGCTGCTCTTCGCAGCGGATGGAGCACTGCTCTACCGGATATCAGGTTGTCAGTGAAGCACTTCGCGCGCTTGTCGAGTTGGTAATTTAGAAGAACTCCCGCAATTTGATTGCGGGAGTTCTCGGGCTCAGTTTATTTCAATTGGTCACAAAAGTTGTTTGGGCTCCAGTAGCACCCACCGATGCCACCCGGATCCTGTTTGCACAGCGCCTGGGTTGAATAATCCCCACAGCTGCTGTAGCTCGGCTGTTCATCGGGCGGAGGCGGCGCCTCGATGACCGGCAGCAGGTTGATGTCCCCGTTGAAATCGCCGACCACGATGGAAATGAAGCAATGGTCGGGCTTCGAATACAACCAACTGCCTTCGTCGTTGCGCCCCGCGATCGGAACGACGTTGCCCGCCAAGTAGGAGGTCTTGATCTCGTACACCTGACTGGGTCCGTAGCGGCAGTTGCCGTTCTTCTTCAGGGTGAACTCGGGCTCCAGATGGAGAGGCGGGATGGTGACGATCGGCTCAACAGGAATGATGGTTAGCGGCAACGGATACAGGCAGGCGCCGGTATTGACCATGAAATTTCGCGTGATGGAGAACGGCCCGAGTGTCGTACCGTTGATCGGGGCTACTCGCCAGTAGTATAAGGTGCAGTTCGTCAGGTCCGAGCCAGGAAACCAGGCGGTGGATGGATTACCCGTCCCACCGCTCAAACTGGTATCGGCAAAGCTGGCATCGGTGGATAGATCGATACGGTATCCCTGTGGAAGGCACGGATTGGGATATTCCCACGTCAACATCGGTTTGAGGGTGGCGACGATCGCGCCGTTGGTGGGAGTGGATAAGTTGGGTGCCGCCAAGGCGTCGGTGGCACAGATCGGGCCGGTGAAGAAGACCCGGTCCCCGGCGTACGGCCCATTGCCGGCCGGAACAAATGCATTGACGCCCCAATGATATTCGGTTGCAGGGGCCAGAGGGCCAATCGGCGACCAATGCAAGATATGCGGCCCATAAACACTTGCGCCCATGTCGAAAGAAGAGGTGGACGTGTGCAGCGTGACATGATAGCCGGTCGGGAAGCAGGAATCATACGGATAAGGCACGCTTGAATCGGTGGATGCCCACGTGAGGTCCGGTGGCACGGGCCATACAACCGCCCACATAGGTGGCGAGACGAGCCCGGGCGCGACGAGTTCACCCGGCGTACAAACGGTCGGGCCGGTAGGCATTGTGCAGCCCCACAAGGACGCGCTCAGCACGAAAATCAGAACTGGTAAGAAGATCTTTTTCATGAATCACCTCGCTTAACTCATATTAATGTAAAACGGGCCGAATATCAAGTGGCACAAAGCTACTAGCCCATCTCCCTCTCTTATACCGTTCCAATACCCCTATGCTATAATCCACGGCCGAAAGGCCAAGAATGCTGAAAAACTTTGTAAAACTGCTTGGGGGCGATCCCACCAAGAAGACGGTCGCACAACTGGGTGAACTGGCTGAAACGATCAATGCGCTGGAGCCGGACTTCGAGGCCCTCAGCGATGACGCTTTGCGCGCCAAAACGGACGAATTTAGAGAGAGAGTTGCCGCTGCCATCCCCCCTGTAGGGGGGACCGAGGGGGGTCAAGACGACGAACAGTTCGCGGCCCAGCAGGACGCCTTGGACGAGATCCTGCCCGAAGCGTTCGCGGCGGTGCGCGAAGCCTCTAAACGGACCATCGGCCTGCGCCATTACGATGTCCAGATGATCGGCGGCGCGGTGCTGCATCGCGGCTCGATCGCCGAGATGAAGACGGGCGAAGGAAAAACGCTGGTCGCCACGCTGCCGATCTTCCTCAATGCGCTGCTTGGACGCGGCGTGCACCTCGTGACGGTCAACGACTACCTGGCCCGGCGCGACGCGCGCTGGATGGCGCCCCTCTTCCACGCCCTCGGCCTGTCGGTGGGCGTGCTGCAGATGGCGGCTGCCACCGAGAACGGCAAAAAAGCCTTCATCGTGGACTTCGAGCGCGAATCCCCGCACGAGGACCAGAATCATCTGCGCATGGTGGAGCGCGTCGAGGCCTACGCCGCGGACGTCACCTACGGCACCAACTCGGAGTTCGGCTTCGATTACCTCCGCGATAACATGACCATG
>DASXQN010000355.1:0-6833 GCA_036507155.1 Anaerolineales bacterium | reverse complement strand
AATCCTACCTCAAGTTTCGTAGCCTTAAGGTAATTGAGCAATTGTGCTTCGTGCGCACTCATCAACCTCTCAACTGCTTTCAATTCGATCAAGACCAGATCATTAATGATCATATCCGCAACATACTCGCCGACAATTCTGCCATGGAAATGGACTTTTATCGGTATTTGCCGTTCCATCTTTAGGCCAATCTCGTCAATCAAGACTGCCAGTGCAGTTTCATAAACCTTTTCAGAAAATCCATACCCCATCTCCTTATAGAGCTGGAAGAATGCCCCAAGGATCTTGCCTGTCAGCTCAGAATGCTTGCCCTCAAATTTCTTGCGCGCCTCCATCTCTTTTCTTCCCCCTTTCTATTGAGTTCTTTTCCGTATTTATCCGTGATTTCCGTGTACCAAGAATTAACACTCTAACTCATGGCTTGTACTTCCATACGATCCATTCACGCTCCAGCACATATTTGATGTTTTCCACGTACACCACCGTCCCCACCGCGAAATTGTCAACGATCTCATAATTTTCATGGATGTAACGGACCGCCGGCAGCAGAGTTGGATAGTCCCGCCATGCATTCTGGGATCCCAGCGCCGGGATCGCGGCAGGACGAATATCAACGATCACGGGCTTCTTCTCTTCAAGATCGGCGAGAAATTCGCGCCCCATCGAGTCCGTGGGGAAGCCCGGCATGAGAAAAGGGTAGAGATAAATATACCGCGAGGGCGCCGGGCGGCCCATGACAAAATTATATTTCACTTCATTGCCCCAGAAGAAGACCGCGGTTCCCGGGGCGACCGAATCCAGGAGCCGTTTGGCCTGGATCCATTCCGAGGAGCGGTCATAATCCACGGAAAACAGCCTGCCGGAGCGGCCCGGATCCGAAGCTGCCACCGAAAGGGCAGGTAGGTTTTGCAAGCACAACGCGATCACCAGCACGAGCGGCATGCTATACAATACGCCTTGCGCCGCGCGCGTGGCTCCGCGCTCTCCTAACGATGTGAGGACCGTTGAGGTCCGGTAGACCGCCATCGCGGCGAGCAGCCCCAGGACGGGCAGCCACGGAATGAAGTAGTGACTGTTCTTGAAGCCGGAGACGAGTGATAAGGACATCTCAACAGGCAGCGCGATCAGCGCGTACTGCAGGAGCGGTTTGGGAAACACGGACTCCTTCGCGGCGAGCAGGTCGCGGCCCGCCGGGAGCCAGCCGGCAAATGCGATCACGGCAGGTAACCAGAGCAACCGCAGCGCGGTGAGCAACGCCTCCCAATGCTGGGTGCCGGTTTGGGCATACAGAAAGTTATAAGCAAAGACGTCCCGATAAAAATCCCGGCCGGCGCCTTGAACGGCGAAGAAAAGAAATGCGGCTGCAAAGGTCAGGCCCGCCCCCGAGATCAGGGCGATCAACTCGTGAAGATGTGTCGACTTAACGAGCTCGCGCGCGGCCGGTTTTGAAACGATCAAATTCCAGAGCAGGATCAGAGCGATGCTCACGAATGGCGAGATCAGATTCGGTCTCAGAAGCCCGCCGAAACCGGCCAGCACGCCGATCAAGAAGAATCGCCGCCACCCCGCCAATCGCCGGTCGGGTAAAAGAAATAATGCCATCTGCAGAAAATACAGGAGCAGGGCATATTCTTCGACGCGATTGCCCCCGTCCATCACATAACGAAATCCGAAAAGCCAGACGATCGTGCCGGCCCACGCAGCGAAAACATTGCGCAGGCGCTTGATGACCGCAAGGCTTGTCAGTGCCGCCAGGCAGAGCATGACCACTTCCACCAGCCATACTCCCCAATACGAGACAGGCACGAGCAGCAGGCCGGCCGCGTTGAGATAATAGATCAAAGGACCTTTGTGATCCCAAAAATCGCGGTATGGAAGTCCTCCCTGCAACACGCCCTGGCCGATGTACAGATAGACCCCTGAATCACGATGCGGCACGGGCAGAACGGCGGGCGAGACGGAGCTCAGAATTACGAAACTTAAAAAGAGCAGTAGGAACAGATTCGCAATTCGGCCTGGCGCATTACGGACCACGGTACGCTATCCCCAGTCCCTCCACGAGATTCTTGATGGTATTCCAATGCACCCGCTCCCAGGCAGCCGGGCTGGAATTGGAGTTGTGCGACGCCAACATGACATTATCCAGCTTGCGCAAGGGGCTCTCGGCGGGCAGCGGCTCGTGCTCGAAAACGTCCAGGGCGGCGCCGGCGAGCCGGCCCTGCTGCAGCGCGGTGATCAAGGCCGGCTCGTCCACGAGCGGCCCGCGAGCTGTGTTGATCAGCACCGCGCCGTATCTCATCAGCGCCAGCGTCTTCGCATTGATCAGGTGATGCGTGCCCGGATTTAGGTCGCAGTGCACGGAAACGAAATCGGATTTCGATAATAGATCTTCCAGGTTCGTCATTTGAATGCCGGTCGCGGCAACGAAGGCTGGATCGATCTCAATAATATCGTTCCCGAGAACCTGCATTCCAAAGGCGCGGGCACGCAGCGTCACCGCTTTGCCGATATTTCCCACGCCGATCACGCCCAGCGTGCACTCGTTCAAGGCGCGGCCCGGGAGCTTGCGCCATTCCCCGGCTTTCAACTCCCTGTCCATCCGGGGCAAGCCGCGGGCGAATGCCAGCACATAGCCGAGAGTTGAGTCGGCGACCGGGTCGGTGAACGCGTTCGGCGTGCGGCACAGGCGGATCTTTAAACGGGAACAGGCCTCAGCGTCGATCGAATCGACTCCCGTCCCCCATTTTGAGATGACCTTCAGGCGCGGCGCACAGGCTTCCAGAACGCGCGCTGTATAGCGATCGTCGCCGCAGATCGCGCCGTCGAATTTAGCGGCATACTCGAGCAGGTCCGCTTCCTCCATCCGTTCGCGAACTTCGGCGGGTACGATCAGGTCGATCCCGTACTTCTCGAACTCCGGCCGGAAGCGGTCCAGGAACGGGAGCATATACGGGGCCGTCAACAAAACAGTAGGCATGTTATTTGCACGGGTTGGGAACTTCGGTGAAATCGAAAAGATTCGGCACCGGTGAGTGATAACTCACGTCGTCGAGCATATCATACTTCCCGCCGAGGTAGGCGTCGAAGACCATGCGGAACGTATTGACGGGTGAGATCTGCGGATAAAGGCGGTCCATGTGGCCCGGCAGGTAGTATGCATTCAGGATCATGAAGTGCTGCGGGTTGGGCTGGACCCACGGACCATGATCGCCCTGCAGGATGATGACCGGGGGCTGCGGGGATTCAGCCAGCAGCGTATCGATCGCTTCGAGAAGACGCTTGTCCAAGTAGGTCGTCTGATTCTGGTAGCCCTGCGCGTACAGCGCGGCAGGATAGAGGCGTTTCTCATTCCAAAACTCGGCCGGATCCGTCGGTTCGCCGTCCGGCCCGAATACGAACGGCGGATGCGGCGACATGACATGGATGTAGGCAAAGGTCGGTTCCGGCATGGCTGCCAACCGGTGCATGCTGCTGAAGATAAATTGAAAGCGATCACGAAAGTTTTGGGCCAGCAAGGCATCCGGATCCAGCCAGCCCAGGTCCTTGAGGTGGCGCGCCAGCGTCGTCCCCACGAACAGCCCCTCGAACTCGGTAAAGCCCGAGGCCAGCGGCGGCGGAGAGAGGAATGCATCCGCATCGCGCAATTCAATGAAGGCAAAGCCGCTGGCGAAATTGACGATTTTATATCCCAGGTTCTCAAAGTTGCGCCGCACGGCGCTGTGTTTCAGCGAATCCCACAGCGTCAGCCGGCCGATGTTATCGGGCACGAACTCCCCGTCGAGGCCCTGCAGGTACGACATGTTCAGTGTGGAGGCGAGCGAGAGCTCGGTACGTCCGTAGTTACTCTGGCTGCACGCCGCAACATAGAAGCCGCGCGCCTCCAGTGCCTGAATGAAGTCGCTGTTATCGTACCCGTAGGCCTTCTCCAGCAGGTCCGCGCGCGTGTAGGAATCGAGCAGGAAGTAGTACACGTCCGGCGGATTTTCCGGCAGGACCAGATCGGGCTGGACCGGCGCGTGATCGGCGGGCAGACTGTGCGGGCTGCGCGGCCGGGCCGCGAATGCGACCTGCCCGAGCGACATCAGCACCAGCGCCAGTGCGATCACGTTCAGGCTTGCGGCCGACGAAACAAAACTCAGCCGCGGACGCGTCGTCCATACGGCTGCCAGGACGGCAAGGAGCGCAACGGCCCCAAGCATGTAAGGCCTCAAATCCACGTCCGGATACCGGGCGCTCAGAAGGTTGTACACATGGCCGTACGAGAAAAACAGGGCCAACCATAATGTGCACAGGAAAGCGGCGCGATGCCAGTCCCGAAGCAGCAGGCGCAGCACAAGGAACAAGACCGAACAAAGCAGCAGCGAGATGAGCAGTGGACGCAGGCCGGCCGCGGGATCCACCTGCCCCACATTGACCGACAGCAGATACAGAACAGGATATGTGCTGAGAACAAGTGGGTAGAAGGGATGCGCGAAGAATTTCAGGATTCGCTGTTGCATGGTTTTCGATCGCTTGCTTGCAGGGATTCAGCGCGTCAGCCGCGCACGTAGAAGACTATTTACAATACGCCTGTTGGATGACGAGCTGTACGTCCGGGCTCAGGCTGTCGGTCCGGGCCATGTCGCCCAGGATGCTGCAAGCCTGCGCTTTCAAGAATGGGCTTGCACTGAGGATCTTCGACAGCTCGCGCAGTTCGTCCGCCCTGCCCAGCGCGGCATAGGCCTGCGCGAAGGGCATCCACTCCACACGATCTTCGGGATACGCGCCGCTTTCGAGGGCGCGCTCGAGCAGCGCGATCACCTCCGGCCAATCCGCTCGCTGCCGGGCCAGCGAAGCCTTCTGGTAGTAATAGCACCAGCCATGCGCGGGCTCTTCTCCAAAGATGGAGGCGGGTGGAAGCGCGGACGGCGCGTCCGGCATTGCGGCGTCCGATCGAGAATGGGATGCGATCAGCATGATCCGGTGCGCGTCGAGCGTGGACAGTTCCGGCGCGCGCCCGTCCAGGATGCGGACACAGCCTTGCTCGCTCGACTGCGCCAGGACCAGCACATCGCCAAAATCCCGCGCAAGAGCATTGCCGCGCCGGAGGGGCGTCTCCTCGCCCTTGCCGGTGAGGATGCTCAAAACGACATCGTCGGTGAGCACCGCGGCCGGCAGTTGGATCTGGATCGGGATGACGTCCTGCTGCTGCGGATAATAGATCAGGTTGGCCGGGCCCCAGATGAAATAGTCCTCTTGAATGATGCCCACCGGATAGGCCGCGACGAGCGTGGTCCCCGGCCGGATGGCGGGCGCGCGCCAGGCCACCTGCCACCAGAAATTGCGCACCGCTTCGCTTTCCTGCGCGGCTTGCACTGCGTTGGCGTAATGCGTTAGCGCGGCGAGGAACGTGAAGAAAACAACGGCCGCGTTTCGGAGGCGCGCCGAACCCAGGCTCTCGATCAGCGCCGCAACGATCATTCCGACCCCTGCCGCGCCGGCTAACGTATAGCGCGAGTAATCGCCGAAGTCTGCGTGGCGATTCGCCACGATGACGGGCAGCGATGCGAAGAACACCGCGAGCAGTCCGATTGCCAGAGCCTGCCCGCGCCAATCCGATTCCGCAGGATCCGGGCTCTCTGCTCGCCCCTCACGCGTCAGTCGGGACAATCCCCACAGCGCTGCGCAACCAACTGTCAGCGCGAGGGCCAGGCCGATCAAAGAGTCGCTCAGGCGCAGGTCGAGGGCCAGGTTATACAGCGGGACGGCCCAGGCCAGGAAAACGACCCGCAGACCATCCTGGATGGCGTAGACCAGCCACCACAGGCCGGTCAGCGGCGAGTCAAAGAGCTGGCCAAGCTGTCCGCCGATATCGGTGGCGCCGCGTTCGGTTTCGAAGAAGAAAACGCGCCAGATCAAGAATAGAGCAGGCGCAGCCGCGAAGGGCAGCCAGCGCCTCAACACTCGCTTTGCGAAATCCCGCCAGGGTGAACGGCCTTCGTTCCAAACAACCAGGCTGACGAACGCCAAGCGCAAGGCTTCTAAGCCGAGAAAATATTCGACCAGCGCAGGATAGACTATTCCGGTCAGGATCGAAAGCGCGGTCCAGGCGAGTCGTGCCGGCGCGTCTCTGACCTGAAGCGCCTTTGTGCTGAATGCGATCGAGAACATCGCCAGGCACAGACTCAACAATTGGGCCTGGTAATCGAATGGGTTGATCTGCGAAAGGAACCCGGGATAAATCGCGAAGAGCAGTGCGGCCGTGAAATTGAAGCGCGTGCGGCGCGGCCAGATCATCGCGAGGGACCAGAACATCGCGGCGGCCGCCCCCACGCGAAAGGCAAATGCACTCAGGTGATAGTAAACAAGCCGGTCGCCGAACAATCCGTAGACAGCCTGCATGACGTAAGCCCGCGCCGGCCGGTCGATGCGATAGATCTCATGGAAAAAGCCCGGTCCCTGCGTATGAGCATCGTAGACGAGGAACCAATCGTCTTTGAGGAAGCCGATCCTGCCCGCCAGGGGCAAATAGGTTGCGGCGGCGATGCAGGCGAGCAGGCCAAGCAGAAGCCAAAACGACCGTCTGGGATTCATGCGGCTACGTTTTGATCCGCCTGTTCATCAGAAAATCGCAAATCTCGAAATCCAGCTCCTCATCGATATCCCAGGCTTCCGCCGCGCCGATATCGAACAGGAAGGGATGCACGCCGAGACGATGGCGACGGGCGGCCAGATTCTTCCCCGTAAAAATATACAGGCAGGAGTTCTCTTCATACACCGGCGGCAGGTCCTGGGTCTGGATCAATTCCCTTGGATCGTGATTGATCGCCTGCCCAGACCCGTCATACAGGCGC
>DASXQN010000354.1:0-4366 GCA_036507155.1 Anaerolineales bacterium | reverse complement strand
CCGAATCTGCTCTCCCATCGGGCCCAGTATGATCGGCGAACGGTTGCCAGTCGTAGTCTCGAGCGAAGTCATGGCGACAGTGGCTCATCATGGGGACACTGTCAAAAGTCGCAAGGCCTACGATGATTTCCTCACTTCATGGAAGCATGCCGACCGACCCCCACCTGAAACTTTATAGTGAAGCCAAAGCGGAACGTGAGAGGCTGAACTAGGCCTCGATGCCCTCCGTCCGGCCCGCCCAGTGTGTGCGAAACCGTGCATTCTGCATCGCGCCGAGCGCGCGCAGCATCGACGGTGTGGTCGGAAATTCAATTGCTTGCCACTGGCGAGCCTTCGCGATACAAATACCTACAGGTAAGCGCCGTTATGCGAATCCTGCTGGTCGCCTTTTTTCTTCTGTTCCCTGCGCCTCGGCTCGGGGCTTGCACTTGCGTAGGACCGGGAACCCCTTGTCAAGCGGCCGGGCAGTCTGCGGCGGCGTTCGTAGGGACTGTAATTGAGATCTCTTTTGTGCCCGCACAGTTTCCGGTGGAGGCGACTGCGCGCTCTGAAGCTCGCAGGCTTTCCCGCCGCGGCGCGGGCGAGTTCGCTCGCATTAAGCCAGGTTTTCGCGTTGTTCGGATGCGGGTAGGAGAGGTATTGAGCGGAGTAGCACCCGGGGAAAACGAGATCGAGATTGCAACCGGAATGGGCGGCGGCGACTGCGGGTATCCATTCCAGCCGGGAGAGGACTACGTGGTATACGCATACAAGAACGCGGAAGGACGGCTTGAAACTAATATTTGCTCGCGCACCCGGCCCCTGGCGCAAGCGGCTGATGATCTCAGATATTTCGAGGTAATGGCTCGCGCTCCCGCAACCGGCGAGATTCAGGTCCGCACTGGTTTCGCGGACTTGCCCGGAAAAACAGGCGTGAGCATAGTTGCAGAGCGAGACGGATCGCGCTATCGAGCGCAGACTGATGCCGCGGACACCGCCAGGTTCACCGACCTGCCGCCGGGCGAGTACCTGATACACGCAGAGCCGGACGGTGATCTCCCGGACGATCCCAAGGTTCAGCTGCACGCCAAAGGCTGCCGAGAGGTAACGCTATTCAGGACTCTTCGAATTATCGGCCGCGTGATGACCAGGGACGGGCTGCCTGCGTCGAGAGTTCGAGTACAAGTTCGCTCCACTCAGCAATCTGCAGTAGACAGCCGCATGACCGCCCCGGATGGTCAGTACGAACTACGCATCGTCCGGCCCGGCCAATATCATCTGGGCATCAACCTTAGTCAGTTGCCGACACGCGATACGCCGTACCGGCGTTGGTTTTATCCCGGAACGGAAGACGAAGCAGGAGCCGCCATTATCGATTTTTCCGGGAAGCCAGACATCCGGACTTACGACTTCACGCTGCCGGACCGACAGAACGAGCGCATAATCGAAGTCATGGTCTTGACGTCCGAGGGGCGTCCAATGCCAAGAGCCAGGCTGTCTGTGTTCGATTCCTCGGAGACCGTGGTGGCCCATGAGATTGCCGATCATGAGGGAAGATTCACGCTGCGGGTGTTCGCTGATATTCCCCATCGGCTCCACGCCGTATGGCCGGGAGATACGCCGGACACTGCCGTTTCAGCCGTGCCAACCGACATCCAGCCCGGCAGTGACCGCTTGAGCTTGCGGTTGGTTCTGACGCAGCGGGGAAACTCGTTCTTCGAGGCTACTCGGAAGGGACCTGGTGACAACGCCAAATCTCGAAAATGATTAGCCCGCCCGGTGGGGATCAAAGCTACGAATGCCTTAGCAGCCGACACTGAAGCCCTTGCCGCATGGGGTAAAGATCAAAGACCGCGAGTACAGTCAAAAGGGAAGCCAGCGCTACCGCTCGGAACGTTCGCCGCCGCTCGGTAACGGCATCTTTTTGGAAGTGATCATCACGAGGACGAAAGGAGGACTTTATGCTTGGAGATCTGCGCCACGCTTTTCGTCTGATGGCACGAAATCCGGGGTTTACGACCCTCGCCATCTTCATGCTCGCCCTCGGGATCGGCGCCAACACCGCAATCTTCAGCGTCGTCGACGCCGCATTGTTCAAGCCGCTGCCCTATCGGGATCCTGAGAGGCTCGTCGATATCCTCCGCGTCTCGCGCCCTGGAACCGCCGAACAAATTTCCTCCTCGGGCATGACGAGAGAGTCGTTGGCAGACTGGCGCGCGCAAAGGCAGATCTTCGAAGGGATCGAGTCGTACGGTCCGGGGCGATTGGCGGTTCTCAACGCAGCGGATCGTACGGAGTCGATTCGTGCATGCCGCGTCTCGCCAGGTCTTGTCGATTTCCTCGGATTCAAGCCCAAACTGGGGAGAGGCTTCACTTCCGAGGATGCCATCATCGGCAACGACCGCCTTATCCTCCTGAGTGAAAATCTGTGGCGGCGGATGTTCGGCGCCGATCCCAGCGTGATCGGTCGAACGGTTACACTCGACGATATTCTCTACACCGTCGTTGGTGTCTTGCCCTTAGAGTTCAGGTTTCCGCCAGGTCAAGCGGTGGAGCTATGGCTTCCGCTTACAGATTACGTAAACCCGCAGGATCCCGGCTCGAGGTTTGTCGAGATCGTTGCGCGGCTTCGCTCCGGTCTCACGATGGAACAGGCAGCAAAGGAAGCGCACCTGGCGCCCGAATGGCTTCAACAACAGAAGCCGTCATTTGAAAAGTGGGATGCCCGGCTGGTATCCATCGACATGCGCCAGGCTTTTCATATCCCTGAAATGCGTGAGCGGCGCTCAGAATTGCTGATACTTCTGGGCGCAGTGTGCCTAGTGCTGCTCATTGCCTGCGCGAACCTGGCGAATCTTTTGCTGTCACGAGCGCTGTCGCGCCAGCGCGAGGTCGCGATCCGAGCCGCGCTGGGCGCTGGTCGCGTCCGGCTGCTGCGTCAACTTCTGATCGAGCATCTCGTGCTGGCGTGCCTGGGCGGCATCGCTGCGATTGTTTTGGCGTCATGGGTCGTTTCGGTGATTCCCAAGGTCGTGCCTGCGCGTTTAAACCTCTTCGGCACA
Source organism: Anaerolineales bacterium (assembly GCA_036507155.1). Lineage (GTDB taxonomy): Bacteria > Chloroflexota > Anaerolineae > Anaerolineales > Villigracilaceae > DASXQN01. The sequence goes on along the minus strand of DASXQN010000354.1, from coordinate 1,325 downwards.
TACTCACCGGAGATCGATGCTCGGGTCCTCGTTTTTTCGGGGGCAGTCGCGCTCGCAACCGGCATCCTCTTTGGTTTTGCTCCTGCGGTCAGAGCGTCGAGCGCGAGCCTCATGAGCAGCCTCGGCGCCGCAAATCGTGCGGCAGGTCTCAGGGTGGGGCATCGCCGCCTGCGAAGCGCATTTCAGGCAGTTCAAGTAGGCCTGACGCTTGTAGTACTTGCCGGCATGGGGCTCCTGCTCCGAAGTTACGTCGAGATGATCCAAACCAAGCCGGGTTTTAAAATCGAAAACCTTTTTCACGTCGGACTGTCGCTCCCACCAAAGGCATATCCCAACAAGGCGCAGCAAGATGGATTTTTTGACGGTTTGCTCGAACGGGTCGGAACGCATCCTGGGGTCGTTGCTGCAACAATGGGGCAACCGCCGCCGACCGGGCCCATGGGAGCTTTTGTGCCGGAGGGGGCAGAAAAAATACCCGGTATCGCCTCAACCGCGACTCTCTATTATGTCCGTCCTGATTATTTTGCCGTGACAGGCATTCCGATGAAAACCGGGCGAGTGTTTGGCCCGCAGGACGGACCAGCGGATTCACCCGTCGCCATCATCGACGAGGAAGCTGCCCGGAGATACTGGCCCGGGAGGAGCGCCCTGGGGCAACGTTTTCGTTACAGCCCGTACGTACCTTGGATCACGGTCATCGGCGTCGCCGGACATGTGAAAACCGAATCCTTCACCAACATCGATGGCGATGTGCAAGCTTACCTTCCACTCTCCCAGGTTGAGTCGGCGCCGTATCGTTCTTTGCTCTTTCGTACGGAAGGAAACCCGTCTTCTGTGTTTGCTTCGGTTCGAGCCCATGTCCGCGAGTCCGATGCCAGAGTAACTGTGGGTCGAGCCGGAGCAATATGGGACCTTTACGACCGGCCGCTCGCAGCGCCTCGACTCTACTTGCTGGTAATGTCGATGTTCGGCTTCCTGGCGCTCGCCACTTCCGGTGTAGGTCTTTACGCATTACTGTCGTATTCGGTGAGCCAGCGGACACAGGAGATCGGCATTCGAATGGCTCTGGGGGCGGACCACAGACGGGTGCGCAGTCTCGTTGTTCGAGACGCGCTGGGGTCGGTCGTAATTGGGATTATCTCGGGCACGATCGGCCTGTACTGGTTGACACGCTTCCTTGATTGGCAGCTCTACCACATAGCGCCGCACGACCCGGTCACCTACGCCGGCGTCGTGCTGATCCTGCTGGGAGTTGCCGCTCTCGCTGCTTTCCTCCCCGCGCGTCGTGCGACCCGAGTCGACCCCGTAGAGGCCCTGCGCGCCGA
>DASXQN010000353.1:0-2481 GCA_036507155.1 Anaerolineales bacterium | reverse complement strand
AGACCTCGTCAACCAGCTCGCTCGGATCGATGGCCTTGAAATCAAGGCGCAAACGGCCGGCCTCGATCTTGGAATTGTCGTTGAGGTCCGAGACCAGCGTGGACATGCGCTCGACGTTCGATTTGATCGTATGCAGAAAGTTGGACTGCATCTCGTTGATCGTCCCAACCGCGCCGCCGGCCAGCAGCTCGGTGTAGCCCTTGATCGACGTCATCGGGTTCTTCAATTCATGCGCCACGAAGGAGACGAAATCGCTCTTGGCCAGGTTGGCGCGCTGGACCTCGCCGTAGAGCTGGGCGTTGGAGATGGCAATGGCGGCATGGTCGCTCAGGCGCGCAAGGAAGGCCATCTCCTCCTGGGAATCATCGCTGGTTTCGAGGATGAGAAGACCAATGACTTGCGCCTCGCGACGGATCGGGACGACGATCTGGATCTGCTCGACGGGCGCGCGCCCCGGCCCCGCCGTCTCCGCCACCATGACCATTCGTTGGGGCTGACCGTTCTCGACGGCCAGCTTCAGGGCCGGGATCTCGAGGCGCGTGAACTGTTCGGTGAACTGCGCGGGGCGGCCCTCGTACCCCTGTTCGGCCATGATCGTCAGCTTGCCCTCTTCCAGCACGCCGATCAAACCCGCGTCGGCGCGCGACTGGCGCATGGCCCATTCGAGCGTGATGCGCATGGCGCGGTCCATTTCAAGACTGGCGTTCAGCTCGCGGTCGATGCGCTGCATGACGGAGAGTTCCTCCACACGCGCGGCGAGCTCCTGATCAGTTAATGTATAAAGGCGGGCGTTCTCGATCGCCACCGCGCCCTGACCGGCGAAAGCGGTCAGCAGCGTCTGATCTTCTTCCACGAACGGCAGACCGTCGCGGCGGTTGATGATCTCGATCACACCGATGACGCGGTCCTTGGCCTGCAGTGGGACGGCCAATAGCGAACGGCTGACGAAGCCTGTCTGTTGGTCCGTGGTGATGAAGCGATTGGGCGAGCGCTGGGCCTCGTTCTCGATCACGGGGCTGCGCGACTGCACCGCGCGTCCGACGATGCCGGTGCCGGGCGGCAGGCGTTGGCCCACCAGGTTGCTAGCTACCGGCCCGACCGTCACCTTGAAGACCAGCTCGTCGCTCTGCTCGTCCACGAGGAACAGGCTGCCGGCTTCGCAGTTCAACAGGTTCACGGCGCTGGCCAGGATGTTCTGCAGCAGCGGTTCGAGCTCCAGCGTGGAGGTCAACTGCCGCGTAACGTCGTTCAACGTGGACAGTTGATGCGCGCGCTGCTGCGTTTCGAGCAGCAATCGGGCCTTGACGATCGCGCCGGCGGTCTGATTGGCGATAGCCTGCACGAGATCCATCTGGCTGCGCGTGTAGGTCGTGCTGCTGTCCTGCGTGCCGATACTGAGCGAGCCGATGGTCTCTGCGCCGGCGTTCAGCGGCACGCCGATCCAGGCATACACGCCTTCGAAGTCCGGCGTGAGCCCGTAGGCGCGGCATTCGCGCGTATAGTCCTGCGTGAGGATCGGGCGGCCCTTACGGATTACTTCGGGCGCCAGGCCCAGGTTCGATAGGAACGGCAGGTTCTCGCGATCCTGCAAACGGTCTCCATCTTCAAGATAGAAGCCGTAGTAATAGTAATCGTTGTCCTTGTTGTGCAGCGTGATGTGGAAATTGGAAGTGGGGATGATCTGCGAAGTCTGCGCGTAGATCAGTTCCAGCACGTCATCGAAAGTCAGCGTGACGTTGACGCCCTGCGAGACGCGCGCCAGCGCGTTCATTTCCTGAATGCGGCGCTCCAGGTCCGCCACCGTTTGGACGCGCTCGATCGCGACCGAGGCCTGGTCGGCCAGGTTCTCGAGGAAGCTCAGGTCGCGCGGCGTGTACGGCTGGCCGGAGCGGCGCGGCCCCAACGCGAGCCAGCCCGGAGGGATGGCCTTGCCGGGCAGGGCAATGAACAGCCGTGCACCGAGCAACGCCAGTCGGGACTGCTCGGCATCCAGCGAGGCCGGCAGCATGGTGCCATCCAGGTAAAGCGGAAGTCGCTCCTTCGTAAAATACTGCGCGAGCGGGCTGCCGGCGCCGAAGCGTATGTCGCTGGTGGCGCGGCCGTCGTCCCCGATCAGCGCCGCGAACTGCTCATTGATGGACTCGTAGGTATACACATGGATGCGCTCGGGCGTGAGCGTCGGCGAGATCTGCTCGCGCAGGATGCGACCTATGGAATCAAGGTCGAGGGCCGTCGTGAGTTGATGGCTGAAGTTCTGCAGCCGCTCATTGTAGGCGCGTAAGCCGCGGAAGAACGTCGAGTCCACCAATTCCTGCAGGCGGGTACGGATCGGCTCCAGGGTTAGGGCCAGCAGGAAAATGAAGACGCCCGCGAAAATCGGATCGTTCGGCAGCGAGCGCGAGAACACGATTCCCAGGCCCGTCGCGAGCAAGGCGTAGCCGCCCACCACCAGGACGGTGAGCATTGCATACACCACTCCGC
>DASXQN010000352.1:0-3431 GCA_036507155.1 Anaerolineales bacterium | reverse complement strand
GGTAAAGCGGCTGCAGGATTTTCCTTCGAGCGAGCTTCGCCAGGGCATGGAGGATAAGTGAGCCGAATACTATTTATCGATGACGAGCCGATCAATCATCAACTAGTGGCCCGGGCCCTGGAACCCAGCGGCGCTGAGCTGCATTTCGCCGACAATGGCACGGCGGGCATTGCCCTCGCGCGTAGCCTGAGACCCGACCTGATCATTACCGATGTGATGATGGCAGACATCACCGGGTATGAAGTGACGAGGTTACTCCGCCGCGAGTCCCAGTTTGCCGGCACGCCGATCCTCGTCCTGACGGCACAAACCGGCCTGCAGGATAAGCTTAAATCGTTCGAGGCCGGCGCGGACGATCATCTTACCAAGCCGTTCGAAGCGGCCGAATTGGCCGCGCGGGTGGCCGCGCTGCTGCGCCGCGTGGAGGCCGCGCGCACTTCCGCCCTTGAGCCAGCCCGGCGGGAGGCTGGACGCATGGTGGCCCTGCACAGCCTGCGCGGCGGCACCGGCTGTTCGACGCTGGCCGTTAATCTCGGCGTGGGCCTGATCTCGCTTTGGAGGAAGCCCGTAATTCTGCTCGACCTGACGATGACTGCCGGCCAGGTGGCCCTCATGCTGAACATGACGCTGCGCCGGACCTGGGCGGACGTGGCTCGCTTCGCCCCCGATGAGTTGGATTCCGAGGTGGTGAGATCGATCGTCAGCTCGCACGAAAGCGGGCTTTCCTTCGTGGCAGCGCCGACCTTCCCATCGCAGGCCGAACCTCTGCAAAGTGGAACATTGAGTCGCGCGCTGGAGATGTTCAAGTCCGAATATGAGTACGTGCTGGCGGACCTGCCGCACGACTTCAGCGATTCCGCGCTGCCCGCCCTCGACGCTGCGGACATGATCCTCATGGTGGCTTGTCCTGACATGGCATCCATCCGTGCGGCCAGTGCCGCGCTCGACACCTACCAGAAGCTGGGGTACCCCAAGGAGAAAATCAAACTCCTGCTGAACGCAACCTTCCCCCACTCGGGCCTTCCCAAAGATAAGATCGAGGCCGCGCTGGGAATGCCGGCAACCGCGGTCGTACCGTATGTGCAAGACATATTTGTAGAAGCCATCAATCACGGCAAACCGACGATGCTGGAAAAACCACTCGAGCCGATATCGAGCCTGCTGGAGGACTTTGCCCTGTTTCTAAGCAAGGATGACGACAAAAAAGCAAAACCTGAAAATCCTACTGATACCTGGAAGCGCGTGTACAAGCGCTATCAAGACCGGAAGAAATAACAAAAGAGGCCCTTGTCTCCACGGGCCTCTTTTGTTATGGCGCGCAATGTTCAGCGATCGATTGCACTCCCTTTCAAAACTCGTCTCTACAGATAATCCTTGAGCTGCCTGGCTCGTCGCGGGTGGCGGAGCCGCCTCAACGCGCGGCCCTCGATCTGCCGGATGCGCTCGCGCGTCAGGCCGAATTTGCGTCCGACCTCTTCGAGCGTGTACGAATTCCCGTCATCCAGGCCGAAGCGCAGTCGCAGGATACGGGCCTCGCGGGGCGAGAGCGTCGTCAGCACTTCCTCCAGTTTGTCTTTGAGCATGGACTGGTACGCGCTCTGCAGTGGGGTGGGGGTCAGGTCGTCTTCGATAAAGTGCCCTAGCTCGGAATCTTCGTCGTCGCCGACGGGCGATTCGAGCGATAGCGGCAGCCAGGAGACTTTCATGATCCACTGCACCTTCTGCACCGTGAGCTTGAGCTCTTTGGCAATCTCTTCCACGGTGGGCTGACGGCCGTGCTTTTGTTCGAGCTCGCGGTTGACCCGATACATCTGGCGAATCCGGTCGGTCATGTGCACGGGCACACGGATCGTGCGTGCCTGGTCCGCGACCGCGCGTGAGATCGTCTGACGGATCCACCAGGTGGCGTATGTGGAGAAGCGGAAGCCGCGCTTGTAATCGTACTTCTCAACGGCCTTCATCAGGCCGAGGTTGCCCTCCTGGATCAGGTCCAGGAATGCCACGCCGCGGCCCATGTAATGCTTGGCGATGGAGACGACCAGTCGCGTGTTGGCTTTGATCAGATGCTCGCGGGCCAGCACACCGTCCTGGATGATCGGTTCGATCCGGCGGCGAGCCGCGATCGCCCCGCGCCCGCTCAGCAGCTCGGACTTGCGCCGCGCGCGCCGGCCCTTCTCAATCCGCACGGCGATGTCAAGCTCTTCCTTCACGGAGAGCAGTGGCACGCGAGACATTTCCTTAAGGTACAAGCCTACGGGGTCATCGCTGGCGAGCGCGTCCTCCGGCACGAGGTCAATCTCAAAAGGGGAGGACTCCGCCTCGGGCGCGGAGTCCGAGCCGTCGTCCTCGTCAAGCACGTCCACCCCGCGTTCCGCCAGGGCATTCAGGAGTATGCGCAGGTGCGCAGGCTCCGCGTCGGGTGCGGCCTCCATCAGATCGCCCGTCGTGAGGTAGCCCTGCACACCGGACTTTTCAAGCAGGAGTTTGAGGATGGCGGACTGTTTTTTTGCTGGCAACGGATTTACCTGGGGATGGCTACAGCAGATTTTTCAGCACGGCAAACGGAGAGTCGTCCTGCTGCGGGCGGTGGCCGCAATCGACGTCATTCCGATTCTCGCCGCAGACCGGACACAGGCCCTTGCAATCCGGCCTGCACAAGGGATTGATCGGGACCTCGAGCAGCGCGTACTCGCGCATCAGAGGAGCCAGGTCGATCTGCGCGTCTTCGGGAACGATCAGCCCGGAATCGGTGACGGACTTGGTCTTGAATGCGTACAGTTCCGTCAGATCCCATCGAAGCCGGTGTTCATAATCAGTCAGACAGCGCACGCATTGCAGCGTGGTCTCTCCGGAAAACTCACCCTGGACCAAAAGGCCCTGTGGCGTGCGGCCCATCGTCGCCAGCCCGCTGAAATCGCGCAGGCTGAGATCGTCGCTGACCTGGATCTTCTTGAATTCGAACGGAAATTCGTGACTGTAGCCGACCTCCTGGTTGACCAGAAAGCCGACGTTGATACGCAATGGTTTTCGAGGATTGGCCATGGAGATTTCTCCATGATAGATTCGGGTTTCGTATAGAAAATCCCGTGCCATCATTGTAGCACGGGAGAATCCGACAGTCAAGTAAATTTCGTGTAGTTAGCAGAATTAACGCTTGCGATCGACCGTATAGGTCGCCAAACTCTCCAGAGCATCCCGCTCGGCACAGGCTGGAAACGGGGCAAGGCACGCCAAGGCTCGATCCACAAAACCGTCGGCTTCCTGCATCGATTTTTCGATCGCGCCGCTGCCGCGCACGTTAGCCACCAGCCGTTGCATATTCTCCACATTTGTCCAGCCGCCGCCGGCGAGGGAAAGCACGTCCGCATCGCCGGGATATTCCTCGGCGTAGTAGATCGCGGGCAGGGTCACCAGCCCGTTCAACAGATCCG
>DASXQN010000351.1:0-5191 GCA_036507155.1 Anaerolineales bacterium | reverse complement strand
TCGGCAAAGAGCATGCCCGCGGCTCCGCCCAGGCTCGCGAGCAGCAGACTCTCGGTGAGCAATTGCCGGACGAGGCGAGCACGGCTTGCGCCCAGGGCAAGGCGCACGGTTACCTCCATCTGCCGCGCGACCGCGCGCGAGAGCAATAAGTTCCCCACATTGGCGCAGGCAATCAGTAGGACCAGCGCGACGATAGCCATCAGGATGCGCAAGGGCTCCGAATAGCGGAATCGCAATAGAGAGATTCCTCGACCGCCCAATACGAGCTGAACGTAGGATGCGTCAATCTGCCGCTGGACGCCGGCTGTAATTTGCGTGCCGGCTTGCTGCGTGAGGAACTGGCGAAGTTGCACGTTGGCGACGGCTTGCGCCTGCTCGATTCCGGCGCCTGGCTTCAGCCGCCCCAGCAGGTTGATCCAGTGTCGGTCGTGGTCATCCAGGAAAGACTTTCGCAGTGTGATCTGCGGTTGCATCGTGATGGGCAGCCAGAAATCCGGGACGCGCCGCACGCGCACTCCGAAAAACTCGCGTGGCGCCACACCTACGATGGTAAAAGGCGTTCCGTTGAGATCGACTGCTCTTCCGATTGCGGAGGGATCAAGGTTAAACCTCTGCCTCCAGTATCCGTAGCTGATGACAGCGGCCGGGGAGGCTCCCGCCAGATCATCCTCAGACGTGAGTACGCGTCCCAAGACTGCATTCACGCCCATTACACTGAAATAGTTGCCGGAAACGAGGTGCCCGGACGCTTCGTGGGCTGGTTCACCTGACAAGGATTCTCCGAAACGCACGCTCAGCCTGTCCTCACCGCTTCTGAAAGCGCAGAGGCCCTGAAAAAAATTGCCGTGGTCCCGTAGGTACGCGTACAGCGGGTACGAGAAGAGCTGCCAGCGTCCCGTCTGGTTGCCAACAAGCTCGCCTTCGCTTGGCCCATCATCGAACAGCACAAGTTGCTCGGGCTTTTCCACGGGCAGCGCCTTGAGCATCACGGCATCGATCAGGGTAAAAATCGCCGTGTTCGCCCCGATGCCAAGCGCAAGCGAAAGCACCGCCACAGCGGTGAAGCCGGTGTTCTTGGCGAGCATCCGCAGGCCGTAGCGAAGGTCCTGCCACAGTGCGTGAAACATTCCGCCTCCATAACTCTAATTGACAAACGACGATCTTGTAATCTCGGAGCAGGAGCCGAGTCCACTCATGATGCTGCTCCAAAATCGGATCGACCTTCCAGGGGGAAGATTCGGATTCGATCCATATATTCTCACCCATACGCAGGCAAACTGCATACCAGGGACAAGAGGAGGAATAAGTGATGCGTACTGAATTAGATAGCGCGATCTGAAGACTGGACTTATGTCCGCTATTGGGACGGCAACGCCCACTTTCGCACAACGAGATTCTCGTTGGTACTGAGAATCGGTTGCACCTGGAGCGAATACGCTGGGAGACGTGCGCTTTCTCGACATCAAAATGTTTGCGAGAATTGGACGGGAAGGGGCGTGGCACCCGCTTCGGCGCTTATCGGATTCGTTTTGGGAAAGTAGTAGGGCGCCATCGCCTCGTTGATGATCGCCGACGCGGCATCGGGACCGTGAGCTTTCGTGTCGTGCGGGCCAAAATCATGTCCCAACACGAACGACATAGTGGCAGGTTCCATTACCTTGACCTTCGACCTATGGTGCCTTATCATCGGTCCTGTCGAAGGTTGAGGCATAAAAAATGTCAACTCCCCGCTTTCCAATTCCGCAAGGTACGCTCGACATGCTGATTCTTCAGATTGTTTCTCTCGAGCCCGCCCATGGCTACGGTATCGCGCAACGCCTCCAGCAGATATCGCGCGAAGCTGTTCAGGTCAACCAGGGATCATTGTATCCGGCGCTGCATCGCCTCGAGCAGAAAGGCTGGCTCAAATCAGCGTGGCGTCAGTCCGAAACGGGCCGCGAAGCCAAGTTCTATTCGCTGACGCGGGCGGGCGGGAAGCAGCTTGCCATCGAAAAGGAAAGCTGGAACCGGCTCACGACGGCAGTCCGCCTGATTTTTAACGAGGGGAAGTAGGGGATGAGAAGGCTTCTCAATCTGCTCCGCTCGAAGCGCGGCCGTATGGAACAGGACCTCGATCGTGAACTCCGGTACCACCTGGACCGCCGAGCCGAAGACCTGATGAAGTCGGGCCTGAGTGAAACCGAGGCCCGCAGGCAGGCGGCGGTCGAGTTCGGCGGGGTTGCGCAGGTGCAGGAAGAAGTGCGCGACACGTGGATTTGGCGCTGGCTTGACGACCGGAGCCGCGACATCCGGTATGCCTTCCGTACGCTCCTGCGCAGCCCCGGCTTCACCGCCACCGCGGTGCTGTCTCTCGCGCTCGGAATCGGCGCGAACGCGGCGATCTTTTCGCTGCTTGACCAGGTTCTTCTCCGGGTTCTTCCGGTGAAAGAGCCGGAAAGGCTCGTACTTCTGGACTGGAAAGGCAACCCTGTCTCCGTGAACTGGGGTAGCGGAAATCTGCTGTCATATCCGCTTTGCCGCGACTTGCAGGAGCTGGACCAGTTCTTCGATGGCGTGTTCTGCCGCCATCCCACCTCTGCGTATCTCTTGACGGGGCAGCAGCCCGAACCTGTTTCCATCGAGATCGTTTCGGGATCGTATTTCCGGGTATTGGGCGTGCGCCCCGAACTGGGCAGGCTCATCGACGATTCGGACGACCTGCGCCCGGAAGCCCATCCAGTGGTGGTGTTGTCCTACAACTACTGGAAAAACAGGCTCGGGGGCGCGCCCGACGTGGTGGGTCGCAAGGTCCTGGTCAACAATCGTCCGATGACGGTCATCGGGATTGCGCCGGCCATCTTCCGGGGAGTCGATCTGGGTCAGGGGCCGGCCCTGTGGATTCCCGCCATGATGAAGCGCCAGGCCACCCCGGAATTCAACGAGCTGTTCAACCGGCGCGCCTTCTGGATGCATGTTTTCGGACGTCTCAAGCCGGGCATCAGCGCCGAACGAGTGAAGGCCGGGCTCCAGCCCTGGTTCAAGTCGATGCTTGAGGCAGATGCGCAGCGGGAAGGCTTTCCGCGTGTGAGCGAGGAACAACGCCGGCGATATCTCGCATCGACGATCGACGTGATTCCCGCCGCGCGGGGCAGGTCAGACCTTCGCAGCCGTCTTGAAGAGCCGCTCTTCGTCTTGATGACGGGAACTGTGCTCTTGCTCCTGCTGGCGTGCGTGAACGTCGCAAGTCTCTTCCTGGCGCGGGCGGCGGCGCGCAACCTCGAACTGACCACACGTCTGGCATTGGGTGCCTCACGTGGCAGGATCACGTGGCAGTTACTGGCCGACAGCATGCTCATCGCACTGGGCGGCGGTCTGCTCGGCTTCCTGGCCGCTCCGGCTGTTTCTCAGGTCTTGCTTTCATTCCTGTCGGATGATCTGAGCGCCCGAATCGACCAGCGCGTTTTCGTGTTCACCTTCCTGGTAACCGTGGCCGTCGGTGCACTGTGCGGTCTTGTGCCGGCTTTTCAGGTGAGTCGCATCGCGCTGATTTCTTCGCTGAAGGAGAGAGCGAGAATCGCCGCAAGTGGCGGCGTGCGGCTCCGGAAAGCACTGGTAGTCGGCCAAGTTGCCTTCACATTGATCCTGCTGATCGGGGCTGGCCTGTTCGTGCGGACGCTTGAGCGCCTGCAAACCAAAGGACCAGGATTCGCCAGCGGGAGTTTGCTAATGTTTCGCGCCGACCCGGTCAGCAACGGTTATTCGGATTCGAATGCCACACAAGTCATGCGCGAACTATTGGCAAAGCTCAAGGATGTACCTGGTGTCGAACGCGTGGCGGTGGCGAATTCTCATCTGCTGACTGGCGGCACTTCGAGTTCCAGCATGACGATTCAGTCTGACAAACGTATCGTCACCGATCGCGCTGTCCACTACATGCGCGTCAGCCCTGGTTTCTTCTCGACCCTGGGAGCGCAACTGGTCGCAGGCCGAGACTTCGAGGAGCGTGACCTTCGCGATCGTAACAGCAAGGAGACTGGCTCTCGCTCAATCATCGTCAGTGAAAGTTTCGCTCGGCGGTACTTCGGCGGCAGCAGCCCGATCGGTCATCGTCTCGGCTTTGGCAACCGGCCGGGCACGGCCGCGAATATTGAGATCGTTGGAGTGGTCAGAGGCTTTAGCCGCCGCAACCTGCGCGACGAAATCGAACAGGCCTTCGTCCCCTTCTGGGACCGGGATTCGGGCGACGGCACGTTTTATGTGAAAGTGCTTGGAAAACCCGAGGCCGCATTCGCTTCAATCCGAGCCGCGGTCGCACAAGTAGACCCGGTGCTGCCTATTGTCAACATGGTCACACTCGATGACCAGATCGACCAGTCGCTGACCACCGAGCGGATGCTGGCGACGTTGTCGAGCGGCTTCGGGGCGATTGCGCTCCTCCTGTCGGTGGTCGGCCTGTATGGGGTGATGTCGTTTGTCGTCACGCGTCGCACGCAAGAGATCGGCATCCGGATGGCTCTCGGCGCTACGCGCTCCACCGCCATGTGGCTCGTCGTCCGCGACGCTGTGGTCATGATCGGCGCCGGGACCGCGACTGCGCTTCCTTGCGTGTGGGCTCTGGGCCGCCTGGTTGAAGCTCAGCTCTTCGGAGTTCGCGCAGTCGATGGGCTGACGATCGCCGCCGCGAGCTCGTTGCTGGCGCTGGTGGCGCTCGGGGCGGCGATGCTCCCCGCGTGGCGCGCCGCTTCAGTGAGCCCGACCGAGGCGTTGCGCTTTGAGTAGGACGACGCATGCCAGCGTTGCCATGTCTGATGGCGACACACCCCATAGCATTCCCGACAACAGACGCGCAAATTCGCCAAACCCCAGCGGTCCCTCCGGCGTCTAACGGAACACTGACCACAGGATGGAAGAACTCATGCGCCACGGCATGACCCCGGAACAAGCAAAAAATCAACAGCAACTGGGTAACTCGCCTCTACTGCGACAGTCGAGCAGGGATATCAGGCTGTTTTCTCGCCTGGCATCGATTCTGCAGGACGTGCGGTTCGGTCTTCGGCTCTGTCGAAAGAACGCGGTTCTTACAGCGGCGGGTGTGCTCTCTCTGTCGATGGCGATCGGCGCCTGTACCGCCGCCTTCTCGCTGATCGATGCGCTGATCCTGCGCGCGTTGCCGGTGAACGACCCGCAACGATTGGTCTATGTCGTGTATCGC
>DASXQN010000350.1:0-10250 GCA_036507155.1 Anaerolineales bacterium | reverse complement strand
GCACGTCCAGCGGCGTGTAGGACTCGTACAGCTCCTCCTGGACCAGGTCCAATAGGTCCGGAACACCGGTGCCTTTGAGGCTCGACGTGGCGATGGATCTTGGATAGTGTTTCGCAGTCTGCTGCGCGAGCTCGGGATTCTGCAGGCGATCGACCTTGTTCAGTGCGGCTACCACCGGGATGTGTGCCGCGCCGATCTCCGACAGGGTTTCTTGCACGGCTTGGAATTGGTTAAGCGCGTTCGGATGCGAGATGTCTACCACATGCAGGAGCAGGTCGGCGTCCGCGATCTCTTCCAGGGTCGCCTGGAAGGCGGCCACCAACGTCGTGGGCAGTTTCTGAATGAATCCTACCGTGTCGGTGAACAGCGCCAGGTAGCCGCCCGGCAGCTCGACCCGTCGTGTAGTGGGATCGAGTGTGGCGAACAACTGGTTGGCGGTATGCACATCGGCGCGCGCGATCCGGTTGAGCAGGGTGGACTTGCCTGCGTTGGTGTACCCTACGAGTGCGACTGTCGGGATCCGTGAGCGCTTACGCTGCCCCCGATAGCGCATGCGGTGGGCGCGCACCTTCTCCAGTTCGCGCTTGAGGTGCGCGATACGCGTGCGGATGCTGCGGCGGTCGACTTCCAATTGGGTCTCGCCGGGTCCGCGCAAGCCGACGCCGCCGGAAGCGCCCGTACGTCCGCCGCCACCGCCGGCTTGCCGCGCAAGGTGCGTCCACTGCCGAGTAAGGCGGGGCAGATAGTATTCATATTGGGCAAGCTCGACCTGAAGCATGCCTTCGCGCGAATGTGCATGCTGCGCAAAAATATCCAGGATGAGCGAGGTACGGTCCATGACGCGCACCTTGTCGCCGAGCTGCAGTTCCAGCTCGCGCAAATGCCGCGGGGACAGCTCGTCGTCGAAGATGACGACCTGCGCAAGCGTTTCCTCGACGAACGCCTTGAGCTCCTCGACCTTGCCGGGACCGATGTAGGTCTCAACGTGCGGATGATCGAGTTTCTGCGTCAGCTCGCCCACTACGTCCAGGCCGGCTGTATCAGCCAGCAATCCCAACTCGGTCAGGGAGTCAGCCAGCGGAAGCAGGTTTTTGCGTTGATAGATTTCCACGCCCACCAGGAACGCGCGCTCACGCGGTGGGGTGGTCGGTTCGGTTCTCTTCTTGGCCATAGGTCTCGGTCTTTGATTCCAGATTCTCGAATAATCTTGCGAAGCGGGCATCGTCCGGACCCGTTCGTGATGGGAGCAGGATGTGAAATGTGCAGCCGTACAGCGCTTGCTCGTCGTACCCCTTCGATTCGACCCAGAGGGAGCCGCCATGCGCCTGTACGATGCCGCGGGCGATGGCGAGACCGAGCCCGGGACCGCCGCCCTTAAATTTGGTCTTGCCGCTGGAGTGCAGCTCCGCGCGGCCCAACTGGCCGAACTTTTCGAAGATCAACGCCTGATCCTCCAGCGAGATCCCGATGCCGGTGTCTGTGATGGTCACCTCGAGGAAACCGGGCAGTGCCCGGCCGTCGACCGTGATCCTGCCTTCGTCCGGCGTGAATTTGATCGCGTTCGAGAGGATATTTCCGAGGGCCTGATGAACCCGTCCGGGGTCGGCATAGATCCACGCGCGGCTGCCTTCGAAGTCCTTGATTTCGAAAAGCTGCTTCCGGGCATCGATGCTGCCGCGCAACTCGCCGCCCAGCAGGTTGAGCAATTGGCCGATCTGCAGCGGTTGCAGATTGAGCGCGAGCAGCTGGTTGTCTATTAGCGACACGTCGATGATGTCGTCGACAATCTGTCGCAGCCTGATAATTCCCGTGTTGACGCCCTCAAGCAGCTCGCCCATGCCGGCCTGCTGGGCGCTCAGGGCCAGGTCGGTCATCATGGCGCTGTAGCCCTCGATCAATGTCAACGGAGTCTTTAATTCATGGGCCGCCACGGAGATAAAGCTGGATTTGCTGCGGTTCAGTTGCTCCATCTTTTGGTGTAGGGTGGACATCTCACTCGTGATGTGCGCCACGCGGGTCTCCATCTCGTAGCGGGTTACCATCTCCAGGCCGTAGGTATAGACCGGCGTGACGGTCGCGATCAACTCCAAGGCCTCGCGTTCGTCGAGCATCTCGCGGGCCACTTCGATGGTCAGGCTGATGATGCGGTTCATCAGGAAAGCCACGTGATACTGGCCCTGCTCAAGATCAGTCTCGGTGGGCGCTTTCGCCCAGTCGAACAGGATCGGTTCGATCCAGGCCGTGTCGCCGGTGAGCACGGCTTGTTCGACCAGATCCAGAAATCGGCTGAGCTGGGCCTCAAAACTTTCCCGCACGCCGGAGCCGCGCGCCAGTGCCTGCGATACACGTTGTATCAGCGGCGTGCGGATCATGGCAAGAGGTTCTCGAATGGTCATCCGGTTAGTCGTTCGGCTCTCAAGGATCAACCTGCTGCGGGCGCGCGGGCCGTTCCAAGTTTATACCGAGATCATGCTTTTGAACATGTCATTGCGGCTGATTGTTCTGCGCGACAATCCATGCCCACAGTGTGGCGCCCACTGCCTCCAGGCTGTCAGCAGAGATCTTGTCGGGTGTATCTTCGATCGTGTGCCAGTAGGGGTAATCGAAATCGATGATGTCGATGGCGCGCATACCCGCGGCCAGGAACGGCGTGTGATCGTCCAGCATGCTGTATTTCTTCTGGGCAATGAATGATTCACCATAGCCGAGCGCGAGAGCAGTCCGCCAGATCTCGGCCTGCAGCTGCGAATCAGAATTCTTTTCCATATACAGATTGAGATCGGCATCGCCGACCATGTCTACGATCACGACCGCCTGCGGGGAGATCACGTTGTCCTGCACGAAGGCTCGCGAGCCGAGGATCCAGTCAAGCCCCTGAATGCCGCCGTTGTCCTCTGCATCGAAGAAAACCAGCCAAATGATCGGCGCCCGGTCCGGCAGCGTCCGCGCAAGTTCGAGCAGGACGGCGACGCCGGAGGCCCCGTCATTTGCGCCGGGGACAGGCTCCGCGCGTTTTGCTGGATCCGGATCCTGATCTGCTAACATGCGCGTATCGTAGTGCGCGCCGAGAATAATCTGCGGCGGCTGATCGTTTCGTTTGGCAACGATGTTTTGAACGCGCCGGTCCAGCTGCCGGCTTTCCTGGATCTCCACCTGCCAACCGGCCGTCTCCAGCTCAGAACGCGCCCAATCCAGGAACTGCGCGTGCCCCGGAGTACCGGCGATACGCGGTCCGAAAGATACTTGCGTGAAAACGTCGCCGAGGGCGCGCGCGCCGTCGAATTCAACGGACTCAGCTTTTCGATTCAGGAATGAGGCGGCATAAACGGCGATCACGCCCGCGAGCAGCAGTCCGATCGAGCTCAGGTAGAGGAGTGGTCCGCGCCTAATCATGCGCTGGGATCGCCGCGCTCCCGATCGTCTCATCGAGGCCCAGCAGCGCCGCGTCCAGGTCTCCGAGCGCCCGCTCGGCGTAGGCTGCAGCGCGCTCGCGCTTGCCTGTACGCTGCGCGCTTGCCAGCGCCGGCAGGATGCCGAAGTTGGCTTTCATCGGCTGAAAATCCTTCAGTGCCGCGTGAGTCACGTAGTGGCAGAGCGCGCCCAGCATCGTCGTCAACGGGAGTCGGACGAGCTCCTTGTGTTGCGCTTGCCGGGCCGCATTCACGCCGGCCAGCAAGCCGGTGGCAATGTTGCCCATGTATCCTTCGACGCCTGTGATCTGACCTGCGAAGAACAGATCGTCGCGGCCGACATGCTGAAGCGTGGCGCAAAGCAGTTTTGGCGATGCAATGAAGGTATTGCGATGCATCTGGCCGTAGCGCACAAATTCTGCGGACTCCAGGCCCGGGATCATTCGCAGGACTCTCTTCTGTTCGGCGAATTTTAAGTTGGTTTGAAAGCCAACCATGTTATACAGGCTGCCGGCGAGATCATCCTGCCGGAGTTGCACCACCGCCCACGGCCGTTTCCCGTTGCGCGGATCGACCAACCCCACCGGTCGCATCGGACCGAATGCGAGAGAATCTGCGCCTCGCTCGGAAATGATCTCCACGGGAAGACAACCCTCGAAGAATTGTCCGGCCTTCACGCCGGTTCGGATCGCGTCTTCGAAGGATCGCAGCTCGATCCGCGCGGCATTCTTGAGGGCATCAACGAATCCATAATACTCGTCGCGACTGAGAGGACAATTCAAGTAATCGCCCGCCTCCTGTTGACCATTATCATAGCGCGAGGCCCGGAAGGCGACCTCCAGGTTGATCGAATCGGCAGCCACGACCGGGGCGATTGCATCGAAGAAGAACAAGTGCGCCTCGCCGGTAAGCGCCGCGATCGAGCTCGAGAGGCTGTCGGACGTCAGCGGTCCACTCGCGATGACAGTCAAGCCATTCGGGATCTCGGTAACTTCCTGGCGAGTAAGCCGGATATTGGGATGATTCTGGATGCGGCTGGTAACGGCCCTTGCGAAGCCCTCGCGGTCGACGGCGAGCGCGCCGCCCGCAGGGAGGGCGGTGGCCTCCGCACATTCCAGCAGCATCGAACCCAACCGGCGGAGCTCGTTCTTAAGCACTCCGGAAGCGCGATCCGGCAGATTGGAGCCGAGTGAGTTGGAGCACACCAGCTCTGCCAGGTCCGCGGTCTGATGCGCGCCGGTCGGCGTGCCCGGGCGCATTTCGTATAAGTCAACTTTCAGTCCGCGCTGCGCCGCTTGCCACGCGGCTTCGCTGCCCGCCAGCCCGCCGCCAATGACGATAAGATCAGACATGCAGGGTATTTTACCATCCGGCCGTGCTGTATAATTTATGCGATACGCATGACGGCCGATTCAAAGATCCACAGTCAGCTAAAAGATGCCCTGTATCTGACCCAGGCAGCTTGGGCGGTCCTTGCAGACCGGGAGGGCGGACAATGGCAGGTCCTATCTGCCCAGCAATTGACGCGGCCCCGTCAAAAAGCCTTGGAAAAGATCCTTTCCCAGCCGACCGTGGATGCATGGCTGTGCGGCGCGCTGAGCGGCGGGAATAGCCGTTCCGCCTCACTTCCGGACCCTAATTTGGGCGGCGCCCGCCTCTTCGCGTTTCCGGTGGCGGCCTCCGCGCGGGTGATCCTGGTCGGCGCGCCGCAGCAGACAGCCCGGCATCAGCGCATCTGGCGTATGCTCGCCTCGCTCGCCTCGAACGGCGCGGCGGTTTCCGCCACAAACCCCTCGCTTCTACCCGAACTTCTGGCCGGTCTGCCCTACGACCTGCCCCGCTCGCTCGACCGAATCCTGTCTGCGGTCATGCGGGTCGTTTCCAGCGAGAGCGCCTGGCTGGCCATCCGACGCGGTGACGCGCTCGATATCGAAGCCGAGCGCAACGCGCCGCGCGTGAAGGGGACTTCGGTGGCAATGGAAGCCAATCCGCTGCTAAGACGCGTCAACCGCACGCTGGCGGAGGTGGTCGCGGAAGCCGGCACGCCTGATTGGAAGTTAATCCCCTCTGCAGGCGCGCGGCGCGGCGCGCGCTTCTGGATCTGCATGCCGCTTGTGTTGGGCAAACGCGTCATCGGGGTGATCGCGCTCAGCAGAAACAAGAAACTGACACCCGCCGAATGGCAATCCTTGCGCGAGCTGGCCGCATACGTAGCGCCGTCGGTGGAGGTGGTGGTTACGTTCTCGGAGATGGCGGCCCACATGCGCCGGCTTGCGATGTTCAACGAATTCGCTCTGACCGTCTCTTCGGCCCAGACCCTGGACCAGATCGTCAAGCGCGTGTTCGGCTTTCTCTCGCGCGGTTTTGATACGGAGTTGTTGGGGCTGTATCTGCTCTCCAACGACGGCATGATGATCCGTGAGTACTTGTATCAGGAGCGGAAACTTGTATCCCGGAATCTGTCGTTAAGCGGCCATCCTGTTATGCCGTATCTGCAGAAAGAAAGGGTCTTGCATGTCGACGACCTGGCCGGCACGCTGCTGCCGGTGCTAAATTCCGAATCGCGCTCCGCGTTGGCGGCGCCGCTGCGCTATCGCGGCAAACCGATCGGGCTGCTGGTCCTGGAAAGTACGCGTGCGCAGGCCTTTAATCTATATGACGACCATCTGATGTTCGTGCTTGGCAGTCACCTGGCCGGCCTGGTGGAATACAGCAGGCTGCGCGAAGAGGCCGAAGGCCGCGCGCGCAATCTTGGCTTGATCCACGAGGTGGTTCAGCACGTGATCGGACAGACCAACAAGCAAGAAATGGCCCAGACCACCGCCGATCTGCTGGCGCAATACTTTGCATTCGAGCTGGCCGCGGTACTGTTGCATGACCCGCAGCGCAACCTGATCGCGCAGGGCTTCGGGGGTACGCAAGCCGCCAACATCAAGGATATGGCAAAGGGTCTCGAACTGCCGATCCAAACCGGTATTACCGGATACGTATTCAACACGGGCAACAGCATCCTGGTGAATGACACGAGCCAGGACGGAATGTACAAACCCCTGAGGGGCTGGCGCGCGGCTTCTGAAATGTGCGCGGCGTTGCGCGATGGCGATCGAGTGCTCGGCATTATCAATGTGGAGAGCTCGCAGCCGAACGCATTTACACAGAACGATCTGCTGGCGATCGAGTCGCTCGCGGGTATCCTGGCTACGGTGGTCACGAGCGCCGACCAGTACCAGCGCCTGCAGAAGACGATTCAGCAACTCCGCCTGACGCAGGTTGAACTGAAGACCCGCATGGACGCGCAGCGCGCGGCCGAAAATCGATTGGTGCAGGCTGCCAAGCTCGCGGCGGTAGGCGAGATGGCCGCCGGTATCGCACACGAGCTGAACAACCCGCTTACGACGGTCTCCGGCTTTACGGAGCTCGTGCTCGAAGAGATACCCGCGGACGTCGAGTATCGCGCTGAACTCGAGATGGTTCTGCGCGAAGCGCGCCGCGCCAGTGATGTGGTGCGGCGCTTGCTGGATTTTTCGCGGCAGGGCGAGCGGACCCGGGCGCGCGCCAGCCTGAATGAGATCGTCGATGATGTGATTGCCCTGACCGGGCACCTGATCCACACCAACGGTGTCCACTTGAGCCTGGAGTTGTCCGAACAGCTGCGCTGGGTTTCTGTCGATCGAAACCAGATGAAGCAGGTGTTGCTAAATCTGATCCACAACGCGCTGCAGGCGATGCCCAGTGGCGGCCAGTTGCTGATCTCCACTGCCGAGCGGGACAAGGACGGCCGGACCTGGGCCGCGTTATGCATTCGCGATTCGGGCACGGGCATGAGTCCCGCCGATCGGGACCGCGTTTTTGAGCCATTTTTTACGACGCGCGGTGAGATCGGGGGCACCGGCCTCGGCCTGTCGGTGACGTACGGCATCGTTACCGATCATGGCGGTGTGATCGATGTTGAAAGTGCAGTCGGCACCGGTACCGCCTTCACCGTCTGGCTGCCGCTCTGATCATGGATGCCACATCCATACTCGTTGTCGACGACGAGCCCGGGATCGCGATGCTTTGCAAGCGCGTGCTCTCGCGAGCCGGCTATTCGGTCACCACATTCACAGAGCCGCGCGCAGCCGTGCAATTTCTTAAGGAAAACGCCGTGGAGTTGCTGCTGGTCGATATCCGCATGCCGGAGGTCGACGGCTTCGAATTGATCGCGCTGGCGCAGGACCTCCAGCCCGATGTTGCGGTTCTGGTTATGACGGGATATGGAACGGTCGAGACGGCGATTCGGGCCCTTCAGCAGGGCGTCGACGGATTGATTCTGAAACCGTTTGGGCAAGGCTCGGATCTGCTTGAGTCCGTGCGCAACGCGCTGGCCGGAAAGCAGCAGAAGCGGGATGCTGCGCGCACCCAGGCCCTGCGCCCGCTCTTCTCCTTAAGCGAATCCCTGCTCTCCGAAACCGGGCGCGAGCGGTTGCTGGACCTGATCATGAATGCAGTCCTCGGCTACTTGCGTTGCCAGCATGCTGGCTACTTTCAGGGCAACCCGCCGGAGCGCCTTGCTCTGCAAGTACAACGCGGGCGGACGTTCACGAATCCCATTGAAGATATCGTCGCAGAGGTGGATCAATCCGCGGCCTCCGCGCTGGTCACCGCCGGCGGGCTCGAGATCTCTCCGCTGAGACGGCACCTCGCGGACCTCGAGGTTGGTTCAGTTATGTTCGTGCCCGTCATCCGCCCAAAATTTCACAGCGTTTTGTATGCTGCCCGCGATCCCCAGGAAGCCCCATTTCAAGAGTCCGATTTTGAAATGTTCCAGATCCTCGCGCGCCAGGCCGTGGCGGCGCTGGAGAATTCGCGACTGTATGCGGAGCAGGTCGAGTATGTTCGCAAGGTGGAAGAATCGCAGAAGGCGCTGCTCCAATCCGAGAAGATGGCGGCTGCCGGCCGCTTGACGGCCTCCATCGCGCACGAGGTCAACAATCCGCTGCAATCTGTGCAGAATTGCCTGCATCTCGCGGCGCGCGAAGATCTGTCGGCGGAGAAGCGCGATGAATACTTCGACCTCGCCCGCACCGAGCTTGAACGCCTGATGCTGACGGTGCAGCGCATGCTCGATTTTTACCGGCCAGATACAGCTTCCATGGAAAACGCAAACCTTGGCGATGTGCTGGACCGGGTGCTGTCGCTGATGTCGAAACAACTGTCCGAAGGCAAGGTCGAACTTAAGCTCGCCATCCCCGCGCAGCTGCCGGCGGTCCACGTCGTGAAAAGCCAGATCCAGCAGGTGTTTATCAATCTCATCTTGAACGCGCAGGACGCGATGCCTCAAGGCGGCAGGCTCGAGATCCGTGCGCAGCCGGTGCGGAGCGGCGTTGAGCTTACCTTCCAAGACAGCGGCTCCGGGATATCGCCGGAACAGCAAGCCAATATATTCGAGCCGTTCTTCAGCACCAAGAGCGCCGGCACGGGGTTAGGATTAACGGTCAGCTACAATATCATTACCGCGCACGGCGGCTCGCTGGAGGTCGTCCAGAGCCGCGGGCCGGGTGCCTGTTTTCGGCTGTTCTTACCAACAGGAGGTAAGCGATGAAATCGAACGTGTTGGTGGTCGACGACGAGCCCGTCGCGCGCCAGTCCCTTACGGATATCTTGAAGCTGGAGGGGTACGCGGTTGTGTCGACGCCAAATGGTCACGCCGCGGTCGAGCACATCCGCACGCACCCCATCGATCTCATGATCGTCGATCTACGCATGCCCGGCATGGACGGGTTGGAGGTGGTGCAGGTGGTGAATCAAATCTCGCCCGAAACCGAGATCATTTTGCTGACCGCATTCGGTTCGACGGAATCGGCGATGCAGGCATTGCGTTTGCGCATCCATGACTATTTGCTGAAGCCGGCATCGCCCGCGCAGATCCTGGCGAGCGTTAAGAAGGGCCTGGCGCGCCGCAGCTCGAGACTGCGGGTGCGCGGTGGTGGTGCGGCTGAAGCCGATGCCGAGGAACAGACCGCGGAGTTTTCATTGAAGGATGGCACGTTCGTAGACCTGTCGCGACGCCAGATCCGCCACAAGAATACGCTCGAGCATCTCACGCCCGCCGAAGGGCGCTTGCTGCGCATCCTGATGGAAAACGCCGGGAAAGTCTTTTCGCATCGCGAGTTAGTGCTGCTGGTGCAAGGCTACGATGCCTCGCAGCGCGAGGCGCCGGAGATCCTGCGGCCGCTGGTCAGCAGATTGCGGCACAAGCTGGAAAAATTCCCGCTGCTGATGGATCGCGTGACGAGCGTACGAGGCACTGGCTACGTGTACGAAGGGGATGATTAGATGGTTATTGTTGGAACGGTCCCCAAGCGTCTTTGGGGAGCTCCGGCGAGCGGATCCAGGAGAACCATCCGCCCGGGCTGTGTTTCTCGGCAGGGGGCCTCTCAGCGCGAACCAGCAGCAAGCTCAAGCCGAGTCCGAACGCACCGAGCCACTGAAGTCCGGTGAAGGTTTCGTGTAGCCAGTAATGGCTGAATAGGATTGTTACGAACAGTTCTGCAAGTCCAAGCAAGGCGGTCTGCATGCCGCCTATTTTTTTTATCCCAAGGAACAACGACAATCGTGAGAGGAAGGTTGCGAGAGTCAGACCGAGCAGGGGCAGGAACGGCGCGTTCGTCGCCGGCCATGCGCGGTCGAACAACAAGTAGGCAGGGACAACGACAGCGCTCATCGCGAGCAGCGTGTAGAGTGTAACGGTGGGCGCGGGCACTTCGAATAGCACGCGCTGATTGATGGGCAGATGCAGTGCGTACAATACCGCCGCACCGATCATCATCAGAACCCCGGTCAGATCCGCTGGCCGCTGCG
>DASXQN010000349.1:0-6713 GCA_036507155.1 Anaerolineales bacterium | reverse complement strand
TGGTCGCGCAGGAAGACAGACAGCGAGTTGTACATCTGCTGGTAGACTGCGCCCATCAGGATGGCCGCCACGATGAACGCCACAAAAGCATAATTCTGCAGCACCCGGCCGTACCCGGCGAAAGTCTGGAGCAGGCCCTGGTGTTCCTCGTCCGCGTGAGGCTCCGGCTTGGTCTCTGAGATCAGGTAGTAGAAGAGCACCGCCACAATACAGCTTACGACCGCGTCGATGACGAACAGGGCGAAGAAGGAACGGTTGGCGACGAACCCGCCGATGGTAGGGCCGATGATCCAGGACATGTTGGCCACGACGCGCAGGATGCCGAAGCCCTCCTGGCGCTTGTTTTCCGGAAGGATGTCCGCGATCATGGCCTGGTGCGCGGGGCCGGCGACGTCCGCAAGCAGGCCGATGACGGCAGCCAGCGGAAATAGCGCCGAAAAATCGTTGACCAATCCGAGGGAGAGCGTGCTGACGGCGCTGAAGATCAGCCCGAACAGGATCAGCTTGCGGCGGCCGAAGCGATCCGTCAGCGCGCCGCCGATCGTGCTTCCGACCAGGCTGAAGACGGAGAACATGCCCAGGATGAGGCCGGCCTGCGTCATCCCGACGCTGAATTTCTGCGTGATGTACAAGGCAAAGAACGGGAAGAGCAGCGTGCCGCCGATGCGGTCAATGAAGGACACGCCCACTACCACCCAGAATTTGCGCGGGAACTCGTTGTAGATTTCGCTAAGCCTATTGAACACGTTGACCTCTCGGGATAACCTCTATTATAGCACGCATGTTCTGATTTGAAAAGCCAGGCGCGATTATTTTAAGGTTTGCAGACGGGGCGAAGCGCAGTGCGACGCTTCGACTTTGCTCTTGCGCCTCCGGCGCCATCGCTCCGCTCAGCGCGATACATTCGGGTTATCGCGCCGAGCGGAGCGCAGCGAAGGCGAGGCGGAGTCTTGGCGGAATCGCGCTTCACCTGCGACCGGCGCTTAGTGTTGGCCCAGCGTCCCGAGCACGCGCACGCGGCGTTCGAGGGCCGCGAAGGCGGACGTTCCGATCCAGAGCATGACGACCATGAAAACGATGAGCAGCAGCATTTCCCACGCGACCGGCAGGATCGGGATCGTCCCGATCAGGTGCGTCCGCACCGCGTCGAGGCCGTAGGTGAGGGGCAGGGCCAGGGCGATCGGCATCAGGAAGCGCGGCAGCGCGCTGACCGGAAAGTCGGTGCCGGAAAACATCTGCACGAGAAAACTGCTCATATCGACCATGGCATTCGCCTCGCGCATGATCAGCACAATTGCAGCGAAGGCGAACCCGAAGCCGTACAATCCGAGCATCATGGGAATGACCGGCAGCAGCGCCTGAAAGACGTCTCCGGTCGGATGGAAGCCGAAGAGCAGACTTCCGAGAATGAGCATGCCGCCGGAAGTGATGGCGGTGACGCATAGATTCGTGGCGGAATGGCCGATGAGGATCAACAGGCGCGGGATCGGCATGAGCCAGTTGGATTCCATTACGCCCGAGTCCATGTCATTCTTGAGCGCGTAGCCCATGCCCCAGAAGACGGAGAGGATGAAATTCTGAAGGACGTTGCCCAGCAGGATGAACGACATGAAGTCCGTCGTACCGCTGTATTGGGCAAAGCCGAGCGCTTTGCCGCCCGTGCTGAATGCCTGGCCCATGAAATACACCGGCGCGATCCAGATCAGCGGCTGGATCACCGAGGACACCGCGTTGAGCGGGTAGCGCCAGTATTGTTTCCAGTCTTTGCGCGCGATGGCGAACAGGGCACGCAAATTGGAGCGCAGGTCGGGTTGCGAGAGGGATTCGGTTTGCATGAGGACGTTTTCCTTGCGATCTGACCGGAGTGCGGAGTTTAGTCCGCCGATTCATCGCGCTGAGCGGAGCGACCCCTTCGCTAACGCTCGGGGCAGGCTCCGGGAGCGAAGCCGAAGCGGCGGTAACGCAGAAAGCTCAGTGCTCGACAACGAGATCGCCACGTCGGGTTTCGTGTGGCCTTCGGCCCACTCAACCCGCCTCGCAATGACACCGGTTAATACTGCCCGATCGCGCCGGTCTTTCGGGCGCGGCGCTCCATCAGCTGAAACAGCACGTACCCGGCTGTCAGCCAGAACGCGCCGAAGAGGGCCAGCATCTTCAGATCCGGCAGGAGCGCGGTCAAACCGTCAGACGAGAGCGAGGCGGAGCGCACTGCGGAGATGACATAGGTTTGCGGCAGCCAGCGCGCCACGGACTGCATCCAGCCCGGGAGGATCGCCAGCGGGTAAGTGATGCCGCAGAAGATCATCACGATGCCGCGCACGAGGAAAACGAACGCATTGGCTTCCTTGGCCGTGATGACCACGCTGGCGAAGGCGAAACCCAGGCCATACACCGAGGGGATGGCCGCCAGGATGACCAGCAATGTCAGCCACAGGCTGCCTTCGAATCGGATTCCGAACAGGAAATAATATTCCAGCGCGGCGGTGGTCATCAGCATGAACATGGAGAGCAGTTGTGGGATGCTGCTGCCGAGCATGTAAGCGAAGCGCCAGGTGGGGGAAAGCCAGTTGGATTCAAGCGTGCCGCGCATCTGCTCGTTGCGCAGGGAAAAACCGAGCTGCCAAAGCACGATGTTTTGCCACATCCAGATCATCGTGCCGATGGCGATGTAGCCGACATACTCGTTCATGCCGGTGTTGCTCTGGAACTGCGCCAGCCCGCTGCCGTCGCGGCCGGACAGCGCGCGGGCGACCAACAAATAACCCATCGGGAAAATAATCGGCCAGATAAGAAGCGAGACCACCCAGCTTGGGTAGCGCACGAAAATGCTCCACTCGCGACGCACGATTGCCCATAAGGCGCGCCAATCAGATTCAATACCCGGCCTGGCGAGAGAGCGATCGATCATTTCTGCGGGATTTGCCATGTCCATTGCCTAATCCCGCAGCGCTTTGCCGGTCAAATGAATGAAGACGTCCTCGAGCGAGGGCTTGACGATGTTCATGTTGAGCAGCCGCGTGCCGTTGTGATTCACGGTCTCCACCACGCCGGCCAGGATGGCGCGCGAGTTTTGCGATTGCAGGCTGACTTCCCAGACGTCGTCCGCGCCGGTGTTGTGGGCCGTCATGTTCTCGACGCCGCTCAAGCCGCGCAATTTCTGCTCGATCTTGTCGTACCAGCCCGAAACCTCCAGCCGCACGACTTCGCTCTGGCCGATGCGTTGTTTCAGGCCCTCGGGGGTATCGAGTGCGATCACCTTGCCCTGGTCGATGATGCCGATCCGATCGGAGAGTTGATCGGCTTCTTCCATGTAATGTGTGGTCAGGAGGATCGTGTGACCTTCCTGCTTAAGTTCGGCCACCAGCTCACGGACCCGGCGCGCGGCCTGCGGGTCGAGGCCGAGCGTGGGTTCATCGAGCAACAGGATCGGAGGGCGCGCGAGCAAGGCCTTGGCGATGGCGATGCGCTGGCGCATGCCGGTCGAATACTTTTCGACCAGCTCGTCCGCGCGTTCCTTCAGCTCCATGCGCTCGATCAATTCATCGATCCTGATCCGGGCTGCCGCAGGAGGGATGTGGTACAAGGCTGCGAAATATTCCAGGTTCTCGCGGCCAGTCAGCTTCCAGTAGATGCTGCGCTCGCCGGCCAGGAGCGTGCCGAGGCTGCGGCGCACGTCGTTGGCCTGCCGGACGATATCGTAGCCATTGACCGTGGCAGTGCCGCTGGTCGGCTCGAGCAGGGTGCATAGCATGCGGATTGTAGTGGACTTGCCGGCGCCATTGGGACCGAGCAAGCCGAAGACCTCGCCGCGCCGGATCTCCAGGTCCACGCCCTTGACCGCAGTAAAGGTGGCTTTCGGCTCACGCTTGGCGAATGGGCGCCATCCGCGTTTTGGGGCGGGGGCCGCTTCGTCGTCGCCGAGGCGCTTTTCATTTCCAGTGCCGCTGCGGGCAGGGAATTGTTTGACAAGTTGGCGGGCTTCGATGGCGAGTTCGGGCATGGGATCTCCGCGTCAGGGACCTAACCGGGCGATATGAAGGGTGGGTTTGAGTTAATTGATAATATCACGGCTATGCTTTGTCTATATTACAACACATTATTGGGAAAGTCAATATTCAACTTCATTATTTTAAGTTTGGCTTGAAGATTCTGCGAAAAAGCCCCCGTTCGGCTTAGAACGGGGGCGATCGGTAGGCTTGACTCAGGCGCCGGCAGGCTGCGGCGGCTCCGCTTGGGAACTGAGAACCGAGGCGCCGCCCTGGACGATCAGGCTGCCGCCATACAGGACCATATAGGCTTCCAGGTCGCCGGTCGCAAGCGCCAGGTGCAGGGTCCAGACCGCTGCGGCCGCGCCGAGGGCGACGAGAGCCAGCCCGCTCGCCGCCAAAACCTCTGCCCGGACGGGCCGGGCGCTGTCCAGCCAAGTCAGCGCGCCGGCCGCGACGACGAACAGCGCGGCCGCGACCTTGATCACGGTCCACAGCGCAAGCGAGTCGCGCAAATCAGTGGCTGTCAGGCTGGACGCCAGCACCAGCGCGGCAATGAGCGAGTTCAGCAGAGCCAGCAGGATGGAAATGATTTTCATGCGTGCCTCCTTTGGTAGAGGGGGAAGTATACGCCGGGACGACTGTCAATCCCTAGTGAAAGTCTGTCATTTCCTGTACGAAGTGCTGAGACCCTTCTGGAAAAGGTCGAATCCAACCACCAAGACACGAAGGCACTAGGAGCGCCTAACGAAACCTCGCTCCAGGCGGCATCCTCGCCGCCGCCCGCTCGCTGCGCTCGGGATACCCTTGCGGGCACACGTGCTGCGCGAAGGACGGCGGCTAGAGTAGTATTGTTAGTGACACCAAGACACAAATAAATCGGGATTCGTGTCATGGTGACTTAGTGCCTTCGTGGCGAGAGTCCCCTCTCTCAGGGACTCGTTTTATACCGCGGCCACGGGACCTCGGAAGGGCCCGCGTAGCCGTGCTTTTCCTGAAAGTATACGCGGCCATGCGAAGGCCGGCTGCAGCCCGCCTGATCTACGAAGGTGACGGATGTGTCATTCGTTGCGAGCGGCTCGAAGTAGATCTGCCCGCCCTGGCAGCGCCAGATTTCAGCAATGTATAACAACATGAACTCGTCTTCCGCATCACCTTCCCTCAGCCGGATGGGATTCCATGATACCTCGACGATGTTTCCCTGACGCGTCGCGCCGACAAAATCCGTGGGATTGTAATAAGGCGAGCGTGGTATTTTGGCGAGGCCGGGATACACGATCGGCAAGCTCAGCCAATCCCCCTGGATATCCAGAAACTTTGCATTCACCCAGCACTTGTTGCGGCCATTTACATACACCCAATGCCAGTTATCGCCGTCCGTGCGGCCGATGAGTTCGATGTTTGCAGTTTTTCGCAAGCCATATAGATAGAGATATTCAGGACCCGGGCCATAGCGACAGCTCAAGAGATCCGCGGTGACCTGCGCCTGCAGGCTCGCCGCGGTGGGAATCGCCGACGCGGTCGCGGTTTGAGTCTCCGTGGCCGAGGCAGTCGCAGAAGGCCTGAGCGAGGTTGTGGAGGTCGCGCTGGGGGTGGAGGTCTGGGACGGCGGCAACGCAGGCAGCGTGGGCGTTTCAGTGGGGAAACTGCTTGCGGTAACGGCATTAAGCCCGGGAGCGGTCGGAAGCGGCGCGCATGCGGTCCAACTTAGCGTCAGCGCGCACACCAGCAGGACTCTTCGAGCATACATCCTTAAGTCCCCAGCATCGCGCGTTCAAGCCGCGGACGCAACCGGCGCGTGCTTGAGGCTCACAAGATAGGAGAAGATTAACAAGTTCGCGAGCACTGCCGTGAAGACGACCAGCATCATACTCTGCGGACCCGCCGCGACAAAGGTCTGGCCGATCAACCAGGGCAGGAACATTCCGCCGCCGCCCGAGCCCACCAGGAACCAGCCGGTGACGCTGCCGGTCACATGCCAGCGTTCGCTGGCGAACATCAGGATGGTCGGAAACATCGAAGCCATACTGAGGCCTAGGCCGGCAGTGCCCGTCCACAGCAGGGCCGTGGAGTTTTTCCCGAACATGATCAAAGCCAGGCTCGCGAGGCAGCCCGCGAGGTCGAGGAACAGGATCGTCTGCGCGCGCAGCCGCGTCGAAATCCACACGCCGAGAAGGCGGCCCACGGTGAACAGTCCCCAAAAGACGGACGTCAGATAGGCCGCGGTGATCGTCGTCGCCACGCCAAGCGTGACTGCGTACGTATAGATCCAATTCCCGAAGCCGACTTCCGCGCCCACATATAAGAAGAAGGTCGCGACGATCAGCAGGATGGGCAGCAGCGGGACGGAGAGAGCGCCGTTCTCCGCCACCCGGGCCGGGTGAGGCGGATCGGGCAGGACCCAAAACCACGCGGCCAGAGGCAGGCTGAGCAGTGCGATGGTCCAGAAGACCCAGTAGATCTCGGCCGTGCTCTTCAGGCTGAAGGCGAGAATGAGCGGCCCGATGAACGAGCCCACGCCGAAGCAAAAGTGCAAGCCGTTCAGGAAGGGCCCGGCTTTCCTGCCGTGGACCCATTGCAGCAGGAGATTGCAGCCCACGTCCAGCGCGCCCTTGCCAAGACCGAGCACGAACACAATTGCGAGTAATATCCACAGGCTCGCGGCGAGCGGAACGAACGCGACGAGCGCCGCGATCAAGAGCATCGAGAATGCCATGAAGCGATGGC
>DASXQN010000348.1:0-2682 GCA_036507155.1 Anaerolineales bacterium | reverse complement strand
CTGGACGGAACTCCGCGCGAAGTCGTGGGCATCTTGCCCGCCACCTTCCACTTCCCGAATCGCAACGCGCTGCGGTCAAGCCGCTCCGGGCAGACGGTGAGCGGCGCCCCCGAGCCCAGCGTATTTTTTGCCGCCGCGCTCGACGTGAAGCAGTTCGAGTGGAACGGAAACTACGGCACCTGGATCACGCTGGGACGTCTTAAGCCCGGAGTCACCATCAGCCAAGCGAAGGCGGAACTCAACACGATCCAAGACCAGGTGCTGCAAGAAATGCCGGCCGGGCGGCGAGACCCTGGCGCACTGCGCGCTTCCGTTCAGCCCATGCAGGAAGCTGTGGTGGGCGATTCCAGGATGCGCTTGTGGCTTCTGATGGCCGCGGTCATCGGACTGATGCTGATCGCTTGCCTGAATCTGGCCAACGCTCAGCTCGGTCGCGCGCTGGCGCGCCGCCGCGAGGCCGCAGTGCGCGCCGCTCTGGGGGCTGCAAAGTGGCGGCTCGTCTGGAGCGCGCTTGCCGAAAACCTGCTGCTGGCCGTGATCGGCGGCGTGGCCGGCGTCCTGCTCGCTTCCGCGGGGTTGGATCTGTTCCGCCGCTGCTCGCCGGTCGACCTTCCACGTCTCTCTGAGGTCCACCTCAATCGCACGGTGCTTCTGTTTTCCATCGGGCTCACATTTGCTGCCAGCCTGATTTCCGGTATGTTGCCGGCTCTCAGGCTCCTGTCCGTAGATCCTCAGGCATCTCTCCAACAGAACAGCCGCCGCGCGGTCGGCAGCAAGGAAAGCCATCGACTCCGGACGTGGCTCATCGGACTTCAGGTCTTTGGATGCACCGCGCTCCTGCTTGTAACGGGCCTATTCTCGAAGAGCCTGCTCTATCTGCTTCGTCAAGATAAGGGATTTGAAACAGAACATGTGACGGTAGCCGAGGTGGGGCTTGCGCCCAAGCTCTATGGCGCGGATCAGAGCCGCATCGCTTTCATCGACGGCGTCCTCGAAAACTTGCGGGCCATCCCCGGAGTCCAGGCGGCCGGTCTCGTAAGCACTATGCCCCTGGAGGGAGAGAGGTGGCTCGAGTTCCTGCGGCGGGTGGACCGGCCCAATCAGGAAGGGCCGCTGGTCAATGCGCGATGGGTGAGTCCGGGATATTTCGAAGCCACGGACCAAAAGCTGGTTGCCGGCCGCTTCTTTGAAGAGCGCGACCGGAATCTCAACAACATCGTTTTATCGGAAGGCGCAGCAAAAGGCCTGTGGGGAAGCGATAACCCCATCGGCGGCCAAGTCACAGTTCTCGGCCGAACTTACAACGTAATTGGTATCGTGGGCGAATCTCGCAATACTTCGCTCAAGTCGGCGCCCGCCAAGATGGCTTATGTGCACTACAATTACCGGCCGCCCTATAGCACCTTCTTCACGGCGCGGACCTCGCAGCCGACGGAGGCCGTTATTTCCAGTATGCGCCAGGCGATCTGGCAGTACGCCCCGGACGTCACGATCGCGCGCGTCAAGACGCTCGACTCTCAGTTGACGGATTCGCTGGCGTCTGAGCGCTTTCAAACTTTGGCCCTAATGGCCTTCGGCATTGCCGCTCTCCTGCTCGCCATGCTTGGGATCTATGGAGTCTTGAGCTATTCCGTGGCCGCCCGCCAGCAGGAGATCGGCGTGCGAATGGCGCTCGGCGCAACCCGGGGCAAGATATATGTGCTCACTTTAGCCGAGGCAGGCGCCCCGGTCTTCGCCGGCCTCGCGACGGGTTTGATCGCCAGCGTTCTGGCCGGGCGCGTCATCCGGAACCTGCTTTACGGAACTCAGGTTCTCGATCCGCCGGTCATCCTGATTGTGACCAGTCTGTTCCTGGTCTCGGCCGCCGCAGCCGCATTCCTGCCCGCGCGTCGTGCTGCTTCCGTCGATCCGATGGAGGCGCTGAGGTCAGAATAGGAGCCTTTCATGCGCTGGCGCCGCAAGCAACGCGAGCAGGATTTGGAGCGCGAGCTGCGTGATCACCTGGAACTGGAAGAGGAAGAGCAGCAGGATGCAGGCGTCCCACCCGATGAAGCCCGCTACGCGGCGCGACGAGCCTTCGGCAACATCGCCTTGGTAAAGGAGGACACACGCGCTATGTGGGGATGGACGTCACTCGAAAGACTCGGACAGGATCTGCGCTACGCGCTGCGGATCATGCGAAAGAGTCCGGCTTTCACGGTCACCGCCGTGTTGTCGCTCGCGCTCGGAATCGGCGCGAACACAGCTATTTTCACCTTGATTGATCGGCTCCTCCTGGTCGAGGCAGGGCACGCAGGCAATAGTTTTTCCTACCCCGTAGTTCACCCGCTTGATTCCCGCCGAGACATCTTCTCCGGCGTGTGCGGCTTCACCTGGGCGGCTTTCAATGTCGGCTCGATGGCGCTCGGCATCGGAGCCACGACGGCGATTTTCTCCCTGTTCGATGCGATCGTGCTGCGCTCGCTCCCCGTACTGGAGCCCGACCGGCTGATTACCATGTCCTTCACGCGGTCCGGGGGCAACCCGAACTACAACTTACCGTACCCGCACTTTGAGCAGATGCGCCGCCTCAATAGCAGCCTCGAAGGAATGTTGGCCATCAGCTACCTGGGGCACTTTCCAGGGCCAGCCCGAGATAGCAGTAGGCCACTACGCCACCGGCGATTACCACCAGACGCTCGG
>DASXQN010000347.1:0-3151 GCA_036507155.1 Anaerolineales bacterium | reverse complement strand
CCGCCATTCGCTGTTCATCATTCGCTATTTGATATGTCTTATTCGATGTCAGACTTGTTGCAGTTGACGGTCTCGGAGGGCGCGTCTGATCTGCATTTGCGCGTTGACACTGCGCCCGTCATCCGCCTCCACGGCGTGCTGCACCGCGTGGACGGCCCCCCGCTCAAACCGGAGAACACCGAGGAGTTGATGCGCAGCATCACCTCCGAGGATCACATCCAGCACGTCCGCGAGCGCGGCGGCGCGGACTTCGGCTTCGCCTTTGGCGAGATGGCGCGCTTTCGCGTGAGCGTGTTCAAGGAGAAGGGCAACTTCGGCATGGTGCTGCGCCAGATTCCGAACAAACTCCTTACGCTCGAACAAATCGGCATCCCCATGTCCGTCCGGGAGCTGCTCTACAAGCCGCGCGGCCTGGTGCTGGTGACCGGCCCGACCGGCTCCGGCAAGACCACCACGCTGGCCTCGATGATCAACATCATCAACATGGAGCGCGACGACGCGCATATCATCACCATCGAGGATCCGATCGAGTATTATCACACGCACAAGAAGTCCGTGGTCACCCAGCGCGAGGTTCACATCGACGTGCCGAACTTCGCCGAGGGCCTGCGCCGTGCGCTGCGCCAGGATCCGGACATCGTTCTGGTCGGTGAAATGCGCGACCTGGAAACCATCGACGCCGCCATCACCGCCGCTGAAACGGGCCACTTGGTGTTCGGCACGCTGCACACCACCGGCGCGGCGAAGACGATTGACCGTATCACGAACGCCTTTCCCACCAACCAGCAGGAGCAGATTCGCATTCAGCTCTCGACGGTGTTGCAGGCGGTGATCTCGCAACTGCTGCTTCCGCGCCACGACAAGCCGGGGCGCGTGGCGGCGTTCGAGATCATGATCAACACGCCCTCCATCGCGGCGCTCATTCGTGACAACAAGACGTTCCGCATCAATTCGGACATTCAGACGGGGGCGAAGTACGGCATGGTGACGCTGGACAGCTTCCTGATGGAAAAGTATTCGCAGGGATTGATCTCCCGGGAGGAGGTCATTACCAAGTCGCAGGATCCAATCACCGTGCAAGCCAAGCTGCAGGAATACGAACTGGCCCGGGCCATGGGCACCGGTGGCAAAGGCGGAGGCAGCGCCCCGCCGGGACCGCCGCCGCCACCGAAGCGCTGATTTATGCAGGATTACAATTCCGATCCACTGCTGGCGCTCATCAAGGAGCGCAACCTGATCGACGACCTCCAGTTCGAGGAGGTGCAGCAGGAGATGGCGCGCACCGGCAAACCGAGCGGCGAGATTCTCTCCGACTTCGGGCTGGTGGACTCGGACACCCAGCTTCAGTTGATTGCCGAGAGCCTCGGCACCGAAGTGGTGAATCTCGACGATGTCCAGTTCACGCCGGAGCTGTTGAAGAACATTCCGGCCGGCACCGCGCGGATGTACCAGTGCGTGCCGGTCGAGGACTTCGGTTCCGCCATCCGTATCGCGATGGCCAATGCGATGAACCCCTCGGCTGTGGACGAGATCAGCTACATCGTCCGCAAGGAGGTGCAACTGGTGGTCGCGGATCCCAAGGCCATTGAGAAGGCGATCAGCCGGCATTACGGCGACGAAAGCGAAGGCGTCGATGACATTCTGAAGGAACTGGGCGTCGATTCGGAAATAGCCAAGGAAGCCAGCCAGGCCGCCGCCACCGAGGACGCCAACATCATGGGCGATCTCGCCAACGAGGTGCCCATCGTGCGCTTCGTGAACCTCGTGCTTTTCCAGGCGATTCAAGACCGCGCGAGCGACATCCATTTCGAGCCGTTCGAGGACGAGTTCAAGATCCGTTACCGTGTGGACGGCGCATTGTACGAAATGTCGCCGCCGCCCAAGCACCTGGCCCTGCCGGTGATTTCGCGCATCAAGGTCATGTCGAACCTGAACATTTCCGAGCGCCGCCTGCCGCAGGACGGACGCATCAGCCTCCCGATTGGCAACAAACAAATCGACCTGCGCGTCTCCACGTTGCCCACGCAGTTTGGCGAATCGGTGGTGTTGCGCGTGCTCGATCGCTCGGCGGTCAACCTCGAGCTGGAATCCCTTGGCCTTCCGAAATACATCGGCGATTACATCAACGAAGCCATCCAGCAGCCCAACGGCATTCTCGTCGTCACCGGCCCCACCGGCTCCGGCAAGACCACCACGCTTTATTCCTGCCTGCGCAAGGTCAACACCATCGACTCCAAACTGCTCACCGCCGAGGATCCGGTCGAGTTCGACATCGAAGGCATCATGCAGGTGGCGATCAATGAAGCCGTCGGCATGACGTTCATGAAGGCGCTCCGCGCGTTCCTGCGCCAGGATCCGGACATCATCATGCTGGGTGAAATGCGCGATCTCGAAACGTCGCAGATTGCCATTCAAGCCTCGCTCACCGGGCATCTGGTCTTGAGCACGCTGCACACGAACGACGCGCCCGGCGCGGTCACCCGCCTGGTCGATATGGGCGTCGAGCCGTTCCTGATTTCGTCCAGTCTCATGGCCGTGCTGGCGCAACGCCTCGTCCGCACCATCTGCAAGAAGTGCCGCACACCGTTCGAGCCGACGGAGAACCAGTTGTCGTTGTTGAACCTCTCGCCCCACGACATCGGAGACAAGGCCTTCTACTACGGACGCGGCTGCCAGAACTGCAACGACACGGGCTACCGCGGTCGGAAAGGTATTTTTGAATTGCTCGTGATTAACGACGCCATCCGCAATCTAATCAATGAACGCGCCCCGTCCGTCGTGCTCCGCCAGAAGGCCGTCGAGCTGGGCATGGTGACGTTGCGCGAAGACGGCTTGCGCAGCATCTTCGATGGTGCTACCACCATTGAAGAAGTCGTCAAATACACCTGAACCCAGGTTGAGCTATGCCTAAATTCAATTACGTGGCGATGGATTCCCGCGGCAAGGAAACCAAGGGAAGCCTCGAAGTCGCCAGCCAGAACGAAGCCATCGGACGGCTCAAGGAGATGGGCTTTTTCCCCACCAAGGTCGTCGAAGCGGAAAAGGGCAAGGACAAGGCGGAGGCCAAGGGCAAGCCCGGGGCCAAGGGCGCCAAGAAAAAAGGCGGGGGATCCATCAACATCCAGATTCCCGGACTCAGCGGCCGGGTGAA
>DASXQN010000346.1:0-4079 GCA_036507155.1 Anaerolineales bacterium | reverse complement strand
TGTACTCACACTTCCACGTTCCAACCGGGTCTGACTGGTTCGCCGCGACCGCGAGGCCGCAGACCACGAGTACCAACGCCACTGACAGGATCGCCTTAAGCACGGCGCTGTCATTTCTGCTTTTGAAGAACACGCCGCCGATTCCGGTAACCTTCGCCATCATTGCCTCCATACACGCGAGTTGTCGCTGCCGTTAGCCGCCTAATATGAATTATACGGACATCGAATGTTCCCACTATCGGAAAATCGCCATCCGCCTTGCCTTAGTCTGTTTCTGTGTAGAAACGAGTTTTATCATTTTTCTTCTTTACTGTGAACAATTATTGTGTCCCTTTGGTGAGTTGGCGTTTTTTTTGGATCACGAAAGTGTATCGGCTCACCGAAGGGTTACGAAATTCCTGCACGATTCACGACCAAACCAGAAATTGAGACACGGCGGGCCTGGTCAGCCAGAAGTCGGCTTGGAGTACCCCAGGCCCATTTCCGGCCAACTTCCGGATGGCCGACGATTCTGAAGTTGATGGTCAACTGAAAATGGGGCGCCGGGTTTTCTGGGGGCCGGGGGAGCAGGCGGCTTATGCGCCGCGGCAATGGCGGGATCAGGCGTGAGCAATCCGAGCCCACGCAGCCAGGCTTCCAGCAACGTCGGCCACAGATCGAGCGCGGCGTCTCCGAGTCCGAGTCCGCTGCCGTGTTTTCCTTTCGCAAAGATGTGCATCTCCGCCGGGACTCCGGCTGCGCGCAAGGTTCGGTAAAACGTTACGCTGGCATCCACCGGCGCCAATTCATCGTCCGTTGTGTGGTAGAGGAAGGTCGGCGGCGTTTGCGCGCTGACCCGGCTGTCAGGCGAGTATTGTTCGAATGACTGTGTGCCTTCGGTGGCGCGGCGTGAGATCTTAGCCTCACTCGGTCTATCCTTGCCTCCTGTATCGAAATTCTTTCACCGGAGGCAATAATGAAAATGGAAACAACCATTCCCGCTGAGTTACTCGATCTCAAAGCTCGCCTCGATCAGTGGCGAGTTGCGGATACCCTGACCATCGGTCCAGCGGTCATTCGGAACGCAGCGCCTGTATCACATCAACGCGCGCAGCGCGTACTGCCGGCAGCATCGAGGCGACGACCGCCACCGTCAGCAGCACGAGCGCTGAGACCGCCACAGGCAAGGCGCCAGGCGCCTTCATATCCAGGAAATACCTGCCGGCCAGGCGCATCAGCACGAATCCAAAGGCCGCGCCTGCGAGGACACCTAGCGAAGCCATCACGGCGCCTTCTCCGATCACACGCTTGAGGAGTTGCTGCGGCTGTGATCCCAGCGCTAGCCGAATGCCGAATTCCCGCGTCCGCGCGCTGACCGAGAACGCCAGTACCCCGGCCACGCCTACTACGGCAATCGCCAGCGCGACCGCGGCGAACACGCCAAACACCACCGAGTTCAGGCGGTCCGGCGTGAGCACTTCGGCGCGGACATCCTCGAGAGTGGCGGGGCGCTCCACCGGCTGGTCGGCGGACATGTCGCGAATGATGCGCGTGAGCTGCGGAACGAGGGCATAGGGATTCATACCGGTGTGAATAAAGAGGTTGCCGCCAAAGAGATAGCCGTCTTCGAAAGTGCTATAGGCAGTGACCATGGGCCTGGGAACGAGGTGTTCGTCGTCGATATCGGCGGTGACGCCGATGATGCGGTGCGGCGCCATGAAACGCGCCTTCTCCGGAGTCGTTCCGGGAATAAATTGCAGGATCGGGTCCGTCCAGTATATATGGCGGTCGATGGGATCCTGGTTGGGGAACATGCTCTTAGCCAGGGATTCACTCACGATCACCACGGGCTCTGAGTCCCGGGTATCGCGAGCATCGAAATCACGTCCCGCGATGATGGGAACACCAATGGCGGCAAAGTATCCTGGGGAGATCACACGCCAGCGCGCGCGGGGATCCTCGACGCCGGGAGAATGGACGTGGCCATCCCCGGAGAACTGAAAACCAAAACTCTGGCCACCGTCACGCCAGGGAACGACATTGCCGAATGCGATCGCGCTCACTCCAGGCAGCGCGCTAGTCCGGCGCATCACTTCCTTGTAGAAGTCGACAACCTGTTGTTGTGTTTTTCCGTAGGACATCGGCGGAACGCTGATAGAAAGGACGTGTTCCGTGTCCAGACCCGTCCGTGTCTTTTGCAGCGCGATCAGCGTGGTGATCAGCGCGCTGGCGCCGACCAGCAGCACGAAGGACGCCGCGATTTGCGTCACCGCGAAGATGCGCTGGCGCTTGCTCGCGCTGCTGATGATCCGCACGCTGCCGCTCGCAAGACTCAGACCGCGGGAGATGTCGCTCGACGGCAGGCGCGGTACAAACGCCAAAACTACAGCGGCCACGATGGCCAGAGCCGCCCCCACCCACAACAGACTGGAATCCACCGTCAAATCCAGCGCGCGCACCGAGAATCGCGAGGCGTAGCGGGCCAGAACAGCCACCATCGGCTGCGCGCTTATAACACCGAGAGCGGCGCCGGCTCCACACAGCAGAAGGCTTTCCGCCAGCAGCATGCGGCGCAGCGCGCCTCGGCTTGCGCCCAGCGCGGTACGGACCGACAGTTCGCCTTCGCGGCGAACTGTCCGGGCCAGAATCAGGTTGGCGACATTGGAACAAGCGATGATGAAGAGCAGCGCTGAGGCCGCGAGCAACACCAGCAGCACCGTCCGTGCGCCCGAAGTGACTTCGTCGCGAAAAGGCTTGGCCCCGATCTGGAAGTTCGCTTTCTTCGAATATGATTCGGGATATTTCGTGACCATAGCCGAGTAGGCGGTGCGCAGCTCGGCGCGGGCCTGGTCGAGCGTTGCCCCGGGAGCGAGGCGCCCAAACAGCTCAGTCATGCGATGGATGCGCCCGGTCACCATGGTTGCCGAAAGATGATGCGGACTGGTGACCACGTTGGCGAAGATTTCAGTCTCTTGCGGATAGGGCACGCAGGGTTCGAGGACGCCGATGATCGTCGCCGATCGATCCTCGATGCTGCCCATGCGAATGACCTTCCCGAGGACCTGAGGATCCTTGTTGAGACTGGTCGCCCAGAAATGATATGTCAGAACGGCCACGCCATTGGCGTTTGGGCCATCGTCTTCGGGCCCGATGAGACGCCCGAGCACAGGATGAAGACCCATCACATCGAAATATGAACCGCTGACAACGCCACCTTGAATGGTGCGAGGCTCACCGAGGCCGACCATAGTGAAGCCGATTACGGAGAAGTCGCCGAACGCGCTCAGGCTTTTAACACTGGCGCGCAGATCCTGGATCTCCGGCACGGAAAAGGTGGTGTTGTCGTTGCCCTCGCCGGGTGCGCTCTGCCGGATATAGATCAACCGGGCTTCGTCGCGGTTGACCAGAGGCTTGAGGAGGACGCCGCGCACCAGCGTGAAAATGGCGGCGTTGGCGCCGATGCCGAGCGCCAGCGTTAGGACCACGGTGATCGCAAACCCTGGCGTGCGCATGAGCGCGCGGAACGCAACTCTCAGATCGCGAAGGAATGACATATTCTTGCCTCCGTACCCAGGTATCAGCATGACACCTGCCAACCAATAAGCTACACATTCTAAACAACTTCGTGCGCATTGCGCTGCTCCGCCCTGCTCGTTTCAGGACACCTCTATCGCAATTTCGGACAGAGGGCACACCAGCGTACGCCCAACCGATCCCCCAATGCCACTAGTCCGGTCATACCGGCGATCATATGCCCAACACGGCGCGGATGTTTATAGACTTCCGGTTGGGACTGCGCCTGCACGCTCGTAATTGACGATAATGACGCCTTTCGAGGTGACTGTGCTTTCCGTCACCTTGAAAGCCGCCGGGATCGTGCCATCGGCAAACAATCGTTTTCCACCGCCCAACGTAATCGGAAATATCTTCAGCCAGAACGCATCGACCAAATCATGCTTTCTGCTTTCTTATGGCCGTTGAAACAACAGGGTCGGAATGTGGACTTATCCACCCGCCATACGCGAAGCCGCCACTGGTATCTTCCTCTGGCCCGCCTGGGGCTTGTATGACACCATCAAGGGAGACAAATTCAAGCACAT
>DASXQN010000345.1:0-2509 GCA_036507155.1 Anaerolineales bacterium | reverse complement strand
TCGGAAACCTTATTGCTTTACGCGCATGAAACCAATAGAGCCGCACCGACCCGAAGTACCGGCTCATCTTCGCGCTTCTTACGCTCTAAGGCCCGCTCGCTTTGCTTGTCCCCTATAGGATCGTGGACCGATCATATTTTCGGCAGCTGCGGCATGAGTGTAGCATTTCTGTGGCATCGGCAGGCTGAATAGGAATTCCGTCCGGAAACGCGCGCGACCAATCCCATCGTTGGTACGCGCAACCTCTAGCCATATTAACAAACCGATCTCGAGAATAGGTGCGGCAACATATGGTTACCGCATCGTTTCAAATTTCTTAATTAAGCGTTACCAAACCGTTTTGAATTTGTTACAATCGGATCCTAGACGACGGTTTCGACCTGGGAGTGCTGAAAAAATGACAAAGCAAAAACTCCAAAT
The DNA here is from genome assembly GCA_036507155.1 of Anaerolineales bacterium. Taxonomy (GTDB): domain Bacteria; phylum Chloroflexota; class Anaerolineae; order Anaerolineales; family Villigracilaceae; genus DASXQN01. Next base: position 2,089 of record DASXQN010000345.1, on the reverse strand, counting down.
TCTCCTAGTCTTCGGCGCGTTGGCGCTGATGCTGCCAAAACCGGCCTGGGCGTATCTGGACCCCGGAACCGGCATGATCCTGGTGCAGGCCCTGATCGCGAGCGTGGCTGGCGGTTTCGCCCTTATCGGTATCTATTGGCGGAAGCTGAAATCTGTCCTCGGACTTGAGAAGCCCATCGCGCCAACGACCGAATCGGAGACGGACCAGCGAGATTCTTGATGCTGGATGCCGCCTTTCATCCAGCTTCCTACCGAGATCCCGCGGGACGCGTTTTCGAGCACGAAGGCCGCATCTTCCGGACCGTGACATCGGAAGCGGCGGAGGATTTCGACCACATCCGGCGCAGTGGATTTCTCGCGGAACTTGAGCGGCGCGGGTGGCTTGTCGGAACCACCGATGTGAGCGGGCGCATCGCCGCACCGGCTGGGGCCGAGGCGACGTACGTTCTCGAGCATCCCCGGCTGCCCTTTATTTCCTATCCCTACGAGTGGTGTTTTCCTGCCCTCAAGGCCGCCGCGCTGCGGCACCTCGATCTGCATCTCGAAGCGCTGTCGAAGGGCATCACGTTGTCCGACGCCAGCGCGTACAACATCCAATTCGATGGTGCCCGTCCGCTCTTCATCGACATCCTCTCTCTACGCCGCTATGACGAGGGGGAGTTCTGGGCCGGACATCGGCAGTTCTGCGAGCAGTTTCTGAACCCCCTACTGCTTCGAGCAGTCCTCGGGATCCCACACAATTCATGGTACCGCGGCAGCCTGGAAGGTATCAGCATCGCCGACATGAGTCGGCTGCTCCCGCTCAGCTGGCGGCTCTCGTGGCGCGCACTCAGCAACATCATCCTTCCTGCAAAACTTGAAGCTCGGGCAAGGGCCAAGTCGACCGACGCGCTCGGGCGGGTCGCACAGCGCAAGCTGCCGAAGGCCGCCTATCGCTATACCCTGGCGCAACTCCGGCGATGGATCGAGGGCCTGAAGCCCGCCGACACCGGTCCTTCAGTGTGGGGCGACTATGCGACTGTGAACACTTATTGCGATCAAGAGCAGGACGCCAAGCGCCGATTCGTCGCCGAGTTCATCGAGAAGACCCGGCCGAAGATCGTCTGGGACCTGGGTTGCAATTCCGGGGATTATTCGCTGACGGCACTCGACGCGGGCGCCGAGATTGTGATCGGATTCGACCTGGATCAACTCGCGATCGAGAAGGCGTTCTTCAGGGCAGAAGGCCTACGGCGGCGCTTCCTGCCGCTGATCATGGATGCGGCCAATCCCAGCCCCGATCAGGGTTGGAACCAATCGGAGCGCACCGGGCTGAACGGCCGCGCGAAACCCGACGCGGTGCTGTGTCTGGCATTCGAGCACCATCTCGCGCTCGGCCGCAACCTTCCCCTACTCCAAGTGGCCGCGTGGATCACGGGGCTCGGCCGTAGCGGCGTGATCGAGTTCGTGCAGAAATCGGATCCGACGGTGCAGCGGATGCTGACACTGCGCGACGACATCTTTGCGGACTATTGCGAGGACGCCTTCGTATCGGCGTTGAGACGATTCGCGCGGATCGTCCGGACCGAAACGGTGTCGGAGCACGATCGGCGCCTCTATTGGTTCGAGCGCGAGACCCGGCAATGAGCCAGTCGTCCCGCCTTGCGCTCAAGCCGGCGGGAACGGCGGCATTTGACTTGGCGCGGCCCAGCTGGATCCTGGATATGCTGTTCGTCCTGTCCATCTGGAACTTGGATTTTCTGCGAGGGTGGCGGGATCTCATCTTTGCCTCACCGGCGGACCACTACTGGATGCCGCTGCCGCAGACGGTGGACTACGTCGCTCTTCTCATCGTTGTGTCCGGCGGGGCGGCCCTGTCCTTTGTGGTGCTCCGGGGCATTCGCAAATACGCGGCCCGCTTCGACGGCATCCTGTTCCTCATATTCGCTGCCGCGATCTCCATCGGGTTGGGCGACTATCTGCGCAGTTTCCTTGGCGGCGGCAAGATGGCCTTGTATCTGTTTGGCGGCTTGGCCCCTCTGCTTCTGGGCCTAGTCGTGTGGCGGCAATCACGAACTTTGATCGCCCGCGCCGTTTTCGTCGTCGGCCT
>DASXQN010000344.1:0-2074 GCA_036507155.1 Anaerolineales bacterium | reverse complement strand
TGATACTGCGGCGTGCATTGCAGCGCGTTGAGCGTGAGATTGAGCAGAATTTGGATCAGGTCCGTGCCGTGGATGGAGACGGAGACATCTTCCGGCAGCGGATGGATGAGAAGCTGGTTGTTGCGCGTGGACGGATGGACGCGCAGCAGTTCGCCAAGGTCACCGAGGATTTGATTGACCCACACCCGCGCGGTGTCGCCCGACGCCTGCCGCAGGAATCCCAGGTAACGGCGGCTGATCTGAATGCAGTTGGTGACCTGACGAGTGATCCGTTTGAGCCGGTCCTTCACCAGATCCAAATCTTCACCCTCGATCTTTTGTTCATCGGCCATGCGCTGGTTGATGATCTGGAGCAGGCCGGAAATGATCGTCAGCGGTCCGTTAATGTCGTGGATGATGCTGGCGTAAATCTCCCCGCGCGTGCGCGCGCGTTCCTCTTCCATCTGCACTTCCTGCAGCTCGGCCTGAAGCTGCTGCAGCTTTTCGACGTTGATGCTGACTTCGCTGCCGAGCGAGCGGCGTTCCATCGCCTTGTTCACGGCCGCGCGCATGGTGGAGACGTCGAAGGGCTTGTTGATGTAATCGCACGCGCGCAGCCGCAACGCCTGGCGCATCGTGTCGGTCGTTTCGAACGCGGTCATCATCACCGCCTCGATGTTCGGGTCGATGAACCGGAGCCGCTCCAACACTTCCAGGCCGGACATCCCGCCCATGCGAATGTCGAGCACGGCCACGTCAATGCGCTGGGTGCGGGCCAGTTCAATCGCCGAAGGACCGTCATCCGCCGCGACGATGTTGAACTGATCTCCGAAAATGACCTGGAGCGAGAGGCGCGGACCCTCTTCGTCATCCACGATCAGCAGAGTGGGGCGGCTGACCGGGTGTGAGGCGACGGACGGTTCTGCTCCAGGGGTTGATACGAAGGGCAAGGGTAACATGGGTAATAAGAGATTTGCTCGCGTCCATATTCGGGCGGCCCTCCGGCCGACCCAGCGCGCGGCAGGAAACAACTTATGACTTGAGCAGCCTCGCCCCCTTTGGCCGCCGCGCGGCGCTGGCCAATCCCCAGGCTCAAGAAGCGATGACCCGACCGAACCGGAACGCGACCGGACGGCTCCGGCAGCAGACCGGTCCCGGCCAGGTTCGACAATTTCTGGAAATCCATTTTCAGAGTTCCTGCCACTGAACGCTGCGGAATCCTACAGAGATTGTTTCTGCTCACAAGCAGGAATTCCTTTGTTGATTTTAAAAAAATCGGAGCGCTGGCTCTAAACCCGCGCGTGAAGGGCGCAGCAATGTCGGGATACGCCAGAGGCAATCCGGCGCTCCATGTCCTCGCCACTAGCGCGGCGGACGCGTCGGCCAGTCGGAATGGCTCAGGCTGGAATTGGGCTTCGTGCCCTCGAATGGCGATGAAGCGACGTTTCTCGTCTGGCTCCCGCGAGCAGGAATCGTGACGTAGTCCGGCGGCAGGCGTTGCCTCAGCCCGGAGAGAATGGCGTCCTGCACCTTGCGATACCGCTCGCTTTCGCCGATCTCGGTCGGCTTGTGCACGATGTCGATCAGGATCACGTCCTTGTTAAGATAGGCGACGAACGTGATCGGGTTGAGCTTGTCGGTCTCGCCGTAGGACGCAAGCGTGTTCGGTACCACCGAGCGGGCCGTGCGGTCCGCGAAGCGCAACTGTTTGGCGACCGTTTGCAGGACCTGCCGCACCGCTTCCTGTTGGCCGGCGGAGACGGCCAGGCGCGTGCCGTCCGCGGTGGGGCGGCCGAGGACCTGGTACTGAGTGTGGTTGATTGTGTCGCATCCCGCACACAGCAGCAGGACACACACGCCAAGAAGGGCCAAGGGGCCAGCGTTAATCTTCATGATTCAAAGCGTCTTCAATTTCCGTGACGATGCACTAACTCCAGGCCTAACGGCCAATGCGGGCCAGACTTTAGAAGCTTTTTGTGGGGAGGCAAATGGAAAGGGTTAAACCCGGTGCGGGCGAGCGCCAATCCCCCCTGCAATATGATGGCGGCACCGCCCTGGCAGTCGCAGCAAAATGAAATCAGGCAGGTGGGAATGG
>DASXQN010000343.1:0-4819 GCA_036507155.1 Anaerolineales bacterium | reverse complement strand
CGCCCATGGTTTCTACCAACTGCTTGCTGATGGTTAGCCCTAATCCCGTCCCCCCGTATTTGCGCGTCGTGGAACCGTCCGCCTGAGTGAAGCGGTCAAAGACCGCGGCCTGCCGCTCGTATGGGATGCCCACACCTGAGTCCTGGACGGAGAAATGGACGGTCGCATGCGTCTCCGTCTCCTCGATGGGCTCAGCCCGGATCACAATCTCGCCTTGATGCGTAAACTTGATCGCATTGCCGACCAGGTTTACAACGATTTGGCGCAACCGCCCCGGGTCCCCGCGCAGATCCGATTGCAGATCCGGATGGATGAGGCAGGCCATCTCGAGGTCTTTATCCTGTCCGCGTTTGGCAAGCGTATAGGCCACGTCCTCCACCAAAGTGCGCAAATTGAAGTTGATCGATTCAAGTTCAAGCCGGCCCGCTTCGATCTTCGAAAAGTCCAGGATGTCATTCAGCACTACCAGCAGCGCCTCGGCACTCTGAAGTGAGGTCTCAAGGTAATCGCGTTGCTCGGCGGTAAGCTGCGAATCCAGGGCCAGTTCCAACATGCCGATCACCCCGTTCATCGGCGTGCGGATCTCGTGGCTCATATTTGCGAGGAATTCGCTCTTCGAGCGATTGGCGTCCTCCGCCTCCTGACGTGCCCGGTCCAGTTCGGTTATGTCATGATAGATGGCCAGCGTGCCGACCTTTTCCCCACCCACGATCACAGGCACGCCAAACAGCTCAACACTGACAAGATTGCCGTCCTTTCGACGCCGCTTGCCGAAACCATGCACGGAGACGGTCATAGCCTGCTGAGTAAAAGCGTTTGCCTCGACAAGCGACTCGGGCGTCGTGATCAAGGCATCGAGATTCTTTCCAACGATCTCTGCCGATGCATGGCCGAATAATCGTTCAAAGGCCGGGTTACAGGAGACAATGTTTTCTTGTGTATCCAGCACAACGATTGCGGCCGGGCTGTACTGGTTTAACGCCTCCAGGAACTGTTTTTCGCGAAGGAGATCCTTTGCGGCGCGCTTTTGCTCGGTGATGTCCCGCCCGATTCCCACCAATCCTATGACGGTGCCCTCGGTGTCGCGCAGCGGAAACTTCGATGAAAGCGTCCAAACCGGGTTGCCTTGGGAATCGAGCGCCGGCTCCTCACGGTTGATGACGGCGCGGCCCGACTCCAGCACTTGCCTGTCTGCGGCCCAGAATCCTTCCGCTAGCTCGCGCGGGTATGTATCGAAATCCGTCTTGCCAAGTACGTCTTCCATCTTGCTACCCCCAGAGGCTCGCCAGTCAGCCAGATTTGAAATTGTCTTCCTGCCCGCAACGTCTTTAACGAAGATCCGATCCTCCAGGTTGTCGATCAGCGTACGAAGCAGGTTTCGCTCGGCAGCCAGCTTCTGCTCGGATTCTTTGCGTGCCGTGACATCGCGCAGGATGCCCTGGGTCCCCACCAGCCGCCCGCCCTGATAGACCGGCATCGAACGGTCTTCCAGGCAGATGAGTCTCCCGTCTTTGCAGCGCCACCAGTCTTCCCAACTGGGCACATTCACTTCCTGAGTTACGAGCTGCTCGAAGGTATCTTCTTGCTTGGCAAACATCCCGCCCTCGATCACCGTCGCCAAAAACGCCTGCCGGCCGCCCATCTGCCGGATATCTGCTTCTGTATATCCGAGGATTTTTTCGAACGCCGGGCTCAAGTAGCTGAACTCGCGCGTTTCTGCATCCACACTGTAAACAACATCCTGTATGGTGGCGATAATCCGCTCAAAACTCTCCCGGGATTTTTGTAATGCCGTTTCCGCCTGCTTGCGCCGGGCGCTCTCGGACCGTAAAGTTCCCTTTTTCGCAGTCGGCGAAACCTTGGGCTTCGAGGGTCTAATCTTTGTTTTTTTCATTTTGGCCATCCGGATCCAAATTACGGTAGAAATTCTTGAATGGGTATACCATGCTGCATGGGCGTACCAGGCATTCGAACTCAGTGTAGCACCATTCAATTTTACGCCAGCTTGCAACTCTATAACGCTCTGAGCGCGCGGCAGACGTAAAGCGTCCATTGACAAAGGCCTCGGCTCGGGTTTAAACTAACCGCCATGCGTAACGACCTTGCCCCAGCCCAACCCATGCGAATGGACATGCCGATGTCCATATTCCGTCGCGCCTGGACAGTGACAGAAGGTTTGCGCTAGCACCAGCATACCCGAATCCTGAGGCTGTCCAGCAATCCGGACGGCCTTTTTGTTTGTAAGAGCGGTGGACGATTGAGAGTTGGTGTTTGACCGACAACAGTCCACTGTCAACCGTCCACCTCCAACCGCCAACCGTCCACCGGAGTTCCCATGCCCGAACGCATCCTGATCGCCATCGCCTGGCCCTACGCTAATGCCGAGATCCACGTCGGCAACATCACCGGATCCCACCTGCCCGGCGACATCGTCGCGCGCTACCATCGCCTGAAGGGTAACGACGTATTGATGGTCAGCGGCACCGACTCGCACGGCACGCCTGTGACGCTGGCCGCGGACAAGGAAGGTCGCCCCGTCGAGGAGGTCTACAAGAAATACCACGATGGTTTCCTCGAGGTCTTCAAGGGCTACGGGATCACCTACGACCTCTTCACCACCACGCACACGGAGAATCACGTCAAGGTTTCGCAGTCCATGTTCCTGGCGCTGCTGAAGAATGCATTCCTGTTCAAACAGTTCAGCAAGCAGTGGTATTCGCCCAGCGCCAAGAAATTCCTGCCGGATCGCTATGTGGAAGGGACCTGCTACATCTGCGGCTTCGAGGGCGCGCGCTCGGACCAGTGCGATAATTGCGGCAACGTGCTCGAACCGGAGAAGTTGAAGAACCCGCGCGCCAGGACAGGCGACGGCGCCCTGGAACTGCGCGACACCGAGCATTATTATCTCGACCTGTCCAAGCTCGAGCCTGAGGTCAAGAGATTCCTGCAGGAGCGCGCCGCCCACATGCGCGATACGGTCCTCGGCGAATCGCTCGGCAAGATCCAGGCGGAGGGCTTGAAGTCGCGGCCGATCACGCGCGACCTGGACTGGGGCATCCCCGTGCCGGTGGATGAAGCGGGCTGGGATTCCAAGAAACTGTACGTCTGGTTCGAGGCAGTCATCGGGTATTTGTCGGCCACGATCGAATGGAGCCGGCTCCACGACGGCGGCGACTCGTGGCGTCAGTGGTGGACGGATCCCGAAGCGCGTCAGTTCTACTTCATCGGCAAGGACAATATTTTCTTCCACACCTCGCTGTGGCCCGCGCAACTCATGGGCGCCGGGGTCGAGTTCACTCGGATCTTCGCGGAAGATGAAGCGAAACTCACCCTCCCGTACGATGTACCGGCCAACCAGTTCATGAACCTGGAGGGACAGAAGATCAGCGGATCGCGCGGCTGGGCGGTCTGGGGGCTCGACGCGCTCACACGCTATGACGCCGACGCCTTGCGCTACTACCTGACCGTCAACATGCCGGAGAACAAGGACAGCGATTGGGATTGGGCTGAATTCCTGGCGCGCAATAACAACGAGTTGGTGGCCACCTGGGGCAACCTGGCCAACCGCGTGCTCTCGTTCTGTTACAAGAATTGGGATGGCCACGTGCCCAATGTCGACCACAAGGCCCTGCGCCCGGCGGACCTCAGCCTGCTGGCCGTTATCGAGGCTGGATTCGAATCTGTGGGCAAGGAGCTGGAGGCCGTGCGCCTGCGCGCTGCGCTCGGCGAGGCAATGAAGCTCGCGACCGCTGTGAACGTCTATTTGGATTCAAACGCGCCGTGGACAGCCTTCAAAACGGACAAGCACGGCGCCGCACTGACGATCTACACCGCCCTGCGCGCGATCGATTCGCTCAAGCTCATGTTCTCGCCGTTCCTGCCGTTCTCTTCCGAGAAACTGCACGGTCTCCTCGGTTACACCTCGCCGCTCTTCGGCGCCCAGTACACGGAAAAAGTACTGGACTCGCTCGGCGAGCATACGGTGTTGAAGTACAGCCCGCTCGCCGTGAGCGGAGCCGGAGGCGCAGACGAAGCGCAGTGGAAGCCAAGCTCGCTAAAACCCGGCCAGCAGCTCAATCAGCCGGCACCGCTCTTCATCAAGCTTGACGATGGCATCGTCGAAACAGAACGCGCGCGTCTGCCAAAATAGAAGCGTCGCTCCGTCCGCCAGGCGCTGACGGTGAGCCGGCTCCGGACCAGTCCTTCGCGCCCAAGAGTATAATTTGCCCATGACCGGCTGGATCGGTAAAACTCTGGGGCAGGTACGCATCGAAAAGCTGCTGGCCCGCGGCGGCGTGGCAGAGGTGTACCTCGGCACGCACGTCGCCTTGCAGCGCCAGGTCGCAGTCAAGATCCTGCGCATGCAGTACCAGGATAACCCGAACCTGCTCGAGCGGTTCGAGCGCGAGGCGCGCGCCGTCGCCCGGCTGCGCCATCCCAACATCGTCCAGGTCTACGATTTCAATGTGATCGATGGCCAGCCGTACCTGGTCATGGAGTACTTTCCCGGTGGTTCGCTGTCCGACCACCTCGCCACGCTGCAAGGCATCCATCGCCAGCTGGAGATCGCAGCAGTCAACCAACTGGTTGTTGCGCTCGCCGGCGCGTTGCAGTACGCACACGAAAGCGGGGTGATCCATCGGGATGTCAAGCCAGCCAACGTCCTGATGACTTCGCCGTCGAGCCTCATGACGGCAGGCGAATTGCTGCCGCCCGACGCGGAGCCGGTCCTCACGGATTTTGGGCTGGTGCGATTCTTGAACTCCCCAGAGCACACGGCTGCGGGACAGATCGGCGGCACGCCTGCGTACATGAGCCC
>DASXQN010000342.1:0-1692 GCA_036507155.1 Anaerolineales bacterium | reverse complement strand
GGCAGGCACCTTCAAGGGCAAGAATATCGGCTTTACCCGATGGATCGGTTACGGTGCGAATCTCGCGGAATTCCAGGAAGCGGCGGCAAGCGGTGGTCACTTCAACCCCTTGCCTGACGAAGACGGTGTGACCAGGCGGGTTCCGATGCTGGCGGAGTACGAGGGCGCGTACTACGAATCGCTATCGATGGCGATGGTTCGCCTTGGGCTGGGTTCGCCGCCGGTCGTTCCCGGGTTTCCGGAGGAAAAGTTCTTTGCCAGGAATTATCCTGGACTGGAATGGATCGACATCGGCTCGGTGCGCGTTCCGGTGGATGCCCAGGTGGCGGCGCTGGTGCCCTCCCGCGGCCGCCAGGGCAGTTTCAAGTATGTTTCAGCGACAGATGTGTTGCATGGCATGGTGCCGAGCAATGAACTGAGGAACAAGATCGTCCTTGTAGGTACGACTACGCCGGGGCTGTTTGATCTCAGGGCGACTCCGGTAGCGAGCGTGTATCCCGGAGTGGAGATTCACGCCAATCTGATCACCGGCATGCTCGATGGCAACATCAAGCAGAAGCCGCCGTACGTGCTCGGCGCCGAGGTGGTGCTGCTGTTGTTTTCAGGTCTCGCGATGGCGCTGGTGCTGCCTCTGGTGAATCCGTTGCGTGCCACCATGCTTACCGTGGTAGTGCTGGCGGCGGTGTTCGCCAGCAACGTGCTGGTGTGGACCGAGGGCAACCTGGTGCTGCCTCTGGCCTCGGGCCTGTTGATGATCGCGATGCTGTTCGCACTCAACATGTCCTATGGCTTCTTCGTCGAGTCGCGCGCCAAGCGCCAGATCACCGGCCTGTTCGGCCAGTACGTGCCGCCCGAGCTGGTGGACGAAATGAGCAGGGACCCCGAGTCCTTCTCGATGGAGGGCGAAAGCCGGGAACTGTCGGTGTTGTTCACCGATGTGCGCGGGTTCACCACCATTTCCGAAGGCCTCGACCCGAAGCAGCTCTCCAGGCTGATGAACGAATTCCTGACGCCGCTCACCCGGGTGATCTACAAGCATCGCGGCACAATCGACAAGTACATGGGGGATTGCATCATGGCCTTCTGGGGGGCACCGCTCGGCGATCCGCAGCACGCCCGCAGCGCCGTGCTCGCGGGCCTGGAGATGCACAAGGTGCTCGACCCCCTGCAGCCGCACTTCAAGGAAATGGGCTGGCCACCGATTCACATCGGCGTGGGCGTCAATAGCGGCCGCATGAGCGTAGGCAACATGGGCTCGGAAATCCGTCTGGCCTATACCGTGATGGGCGATGCGGTGAACCTGGCTTCGCGTCTGGAGGGCCTCACCAAGGAGTACGGTGTCGACATGATCGTCGGCGAAGGCACCCGTGTGGAGGTTTCCGACGTGATCTTTCGCGAACTCGACCGGGTAAAGGTGAAAGGCAAGGACGAGCCGGTGACCATCTTTGAGCCGATCGGTCCGGCGGCGGAAACCGCCAAGGCGGTGCAGGACGAACTGAAGCTTTGGGGGCAGGTGCTCAAGCTTTACCGGGCGCGCGACTGGGATATGGCAGAATTGCAATTGCTCAACCTGCAAAAAGTCAACGCAGCGAGCGGACTTTACAAGCTCTTCCTCGGGCGCATCGCCTTCTTCCGCAGCAATCCTCCGGAGCAAGGCTGGGACGGCTCCTGGAAATTCGAGACCAAATAGCG
>DASXQN010000341.1:0-5764 GCA_036507155.1 Anaerolineales bacterium | reverse complement strand
CCCTTCACCATCTCGCCCTTCTCGGTCAGCGCCGTCTGCTTGTTGATGTTGTGATTTGCGGAATGCAGGTCCGCGACGTTCTTGGCCACGACCACGCCCTTGGCGTTGCGCCACGGCCCCTCGCCAATTCGATCGCGCGCGTTCACGCCCGCGTCACCGCCAGGCAGGGTGGTGCTCAAGTACGCTTTCCAGCTCGTGCGCTTCGAGCCGGCCGCCTTGGCGAGCGCATTGCAATGCGCATCCGCGCCCTCCAGGCCGCCGAGGTCGGCACCGTTGCCCTTCCCTATGCTCGTCACGAAGAACGTCATGTCGTCGCCCTGCTGCGCAATTGCGGGGGATGACAAGCCTGCCGAGACCAGCACCGCCGTCGCTATGATCGCTGGAACCTTCATGTGACCTCCTGTAATGGATTGTGAGAACCGAAGTTTGCTGCCTCGGCAGACAGGCCTCGCCGTCATTGAATTTTAATACCCGTTTCCTTGACCAGTTTCAGCCAGCGCACGCGCTCGGCGGCAAGAAACGCCCGGAACTCCCCCGGCCTGCTGGCGATGATTTCGGAATCGGCGAATTCGCGGCGCGTATTGATGGCCGGGTTGCGCAGGATTTTGCTCAGTTCCACTTGCAGCCGCTCGACGATCTCGTGCCTGCGTGTCGGCCGCCCCTCCGGCGGGCCACGGCACGACCCAGCGGATGGGGCGGGTGGGATACGGGTCCGCGGCCCACGACAAGCCGGCAACGAGCAGCAGTCCAAGCGCGAGTCCCAGCGAGCCCTTCCCCATCCGACACCTCCTCGGGTATTGTCTACCTTCAAAAGCGTCCGGAAAACCCGGTTAGCTTAACGTGACCGCACAGCCCTCACATCAACATCGACCTCGCCAACTCAAGGGGGCGCGACAACCATGATCGAAGTTGCCATTGTTGGTTTTGGCTTTAGCGCCGTGCCGCTGGTCCGCGAACTTGAGGCCACGCGGACCGCGTTCAGGATAATTTCGGCGGAGGGAAACAGTATCTGGGATGGTTTAAGCGCCAGCGGCCGCTTGAGCTTTGATCTGGTGTCGAGTTATCTGACCAGCTTTTATTCGTTTGATTTGGTGGAACACTTTGAAAGGGACTATTACCCCACCGCCAAAGAGTTCTTTCAAATGCAACTCAAGTGGCGCGACGTCTATAAGGACAAGATCATCCGGGACGTCGTCATCGGCGTTGACAACTTCAAAGATCACAGCGTCATTCATACCCAGTCCGGCAATACGATCAAGGCGCGGCATGTTGTCTTCGCCACGGGCTTCAGCCGCGCCATCTTCAACGAACTCACGACGCTCGAGTACGATGCACCGAACAAGACCTTTGTCTTCGACACGATGGGGGATTCGGCCAACCTGCTCATCTCGCACCTGATACCCCACAACGCCAAGATTATTATCAGAACCAAGGGATTCCATGCCCGGGACAAAGTTGTTCCGGTCCTGGAAACGACGTACACCCTGGATCAGCTGGAATTTCACAACTTCAGATACGTATCCCACGAACATTACGCGTCCATTATTTACGGCACGCAATTGGGTTCCGGGAATCCGATCCTGCTCGGGGATCAATTTCCGGTGAGTGTACGTGACGAAAGTCACAATCCGAGCAAGTCACGGCCAGTCAACGGCACCGTTGCCATCAAATACTGGCCAATTGATCAGTACATCCGCATGTTCGGCAAAAAACTGGAGGAAGCAATTGCCAGCGGGTATGTGCTGAACGATATCGCCATGTGGCTGAATACCGGGCGGGCGATTGTGGTGCCGAAGGATACCCCGATTGATTTTGAGAAGAAGACGATTACATACGCCGGTATCGAAAGATCGTTCGATCGGTACGTCGCGGGTGATGCCGAAACCCCCCGGCTGCCGCCCATCATGATCGAGGGTTGCACCCCTTATCAATACTTGCACAGGGATTGCTTCATGGGCGTCATCCCGAGAGCATTGCGGAATATCTACATGATTGGATATACGCGCCCATACACCGGCGGCCTTGCGAATATCATTGAAATGCAAGGTCTGCTTGTACACAAACTCGTCACGCAGCCTGACTTCCACCGGCGAATCCATCATAACCTGAGCGATCGCATCGCGGCCTATGACGAACACTACTTTGGGAACCGCAAACCGCACCGGTACGATCACCTGGTTTACTACGGCTTTTACACCGAAGACATTGCACGGTTGATTGGAATCGATCACAAGCTGAGCGACTGCACATCGCTGAAAGACCTGATGTTCTACTACGCATTTCCCAATAACGCCTTCAAGTACCGGCTGAAAGGTGAGTACGCGGTGGATGGCGTGGCAGGGCTGATCGAAAAAGTGAATGGAATGTTCGACAATTTCGTTGTCATCTTTGCCTATCTTCTAGCCAGCGGCACAAAGGACGCCGGGACCTGCGCGGAGTGGCTCCAGCAAGCCAGACGGAATCTGTTCAATGATATGCGGCACAAGGAGCCGTATCGCCTGTTTCTTGAGTACTACATTCAAACTTACCGTCGACTCAAAAAGGTGAGCATTGAGAATGTTGAAGATCCGCAGTGGGAGGCGTTGGTGGCGAAGGCTTGTGCGAGCAGGGACCAGGCGGTGCAGATGATCCAAAAGCCGGCGCGTTTTCAATTGGATGAGGATGTTGCACACGAAGCCCGGTTGATTTCGACCTGGATGAAATCCGGTCATGCGTTGGCGGACATCCATGCGTTGAAGCTTGATCCCGGGCGCGCAGCTTTTTTGTCTTCCTTGATCAATCCGGCGGAATACGACTTGCCGTATCTGCAATGATGACGTGAAATGAGCAGGGTCCGCTCAATACGTTAGGCGCGGCGTTGAGGCATCTTCCATTGCCATTCACGTAAGCGCCAGCCATTTCCCTCAACTGCCAGTGCCCCGGCATAGCCAGGAGCGGGCCGGAGGGTATAGAGCGACCAACGCTTGGCTGGAACGATACCCTTCGAGGCAACATAAAGATCTGCAGGAGTATGCGCAGGATCGGTTGCCAAGGGGACGGAAAAACTGTTCAACGGTATCGCGAGACCCTCGCCACAGCCTTTGATGTAAGCCTCCTTCTTTGTCCAACAACTGAAAAAGGCTTCGGCGTAAAGATGGCTTGGGAGAGCCATCAAATAGTCAACTTCAGCCGGTGAAAAGAAACGCCGCGCGATATCGGCGTAATCGGATTGCGCCCGGATGTATTCGAGATCAACGCCGACGTCGGAGGCAGCGGCGATGGCGATGAGGGCGACACCGGCCGAGTGAGAGAGATTGAATTTGAGTCGGTTGGCGAATTCAGGGCCAAGGCCAGGCTTGCCGAATACGCCGTAAACAAAATTTATTTGGCTGGGTTGGGTCTGGAGATAGCGCCCCAAGAGGTCACGCAGCACTCCGCGCGCGACAATGAAACGCTGCTGATCGCGCTCGAATTGAAAACGTGCGCTCCGGGCACGTTCATCAGGGGTCAGGGTCGCATAGAGGTGAGCGGATGTTTCAGGCGAAACGTCCAGACTGGCGCGCCAACTATGAACTTCGTCGGACGCCAGTCGAAAAGCGCTCGGTACTGGCGGGGCGAGAGACATCGCGGTCGTCGTCAGCTGGCGGTCACCTCGACCGTCGGCGAACAGTCGGCCAGGTGCACCGGGTCGGCCATCGCGACGAGCACTTCGCGCGGTCCCTTGAAGCTCTCCCTGCCGTGCGCGGTGCGGACGTTGTCCACCAGCAGCAGATCGCCGGCCTGCCATGGCTCGCGTACAGTGTTCGCCTCGTAGGCTGCATTGATCGCCTGGACGACATCCGCGCCGATCGGATCGCCGTTGCCGAAGCGCGTATTGAACGGCAGCCCGTCCTCGCCGTAGACGTCTACGAGGTACTCGCGCACTTCGGGGGCCAACGTCCATTCGTTCAGGAATGCGATCTGGTTGAACCAGGAACGCCGTCCCGTGAGCGGGTGACGGACGATAGCGCTGCGCCGCTGCCACGTGCGCAGCGCGCCGCCCTCCTGCCATTCGAACTTGATCGCGTGGGCACGACAGTAGCTCTCGATGGCTCGGGCGTCGTCAGTGCCGAAGGCGTCAGCGAGCGACGCCCCGATCTCGTCGTTGTAGTTACGGATGAGGAGCCAGCCTTCCCGCTCGAACCGCTGGACTAGCTCCGCCGGGAGCGCTTCGAGCACCGCCGGTCCGTCGGCCACCGGGGTTGCTCCGCCCGCCGTAGGCGCGACGAGGCACGCGAACAGCATGAGGCTCGGGACCTCGAGCGCGTAGCTGAGCTCGTGGTGCGAGCACATCGGCTGGTTGGGCGGCCATTTTGTCGAGGAGTACACGTCCTGTGCGTAGCGCTGCCGGGGCGCGAACGCCTCGGTCTCGGTCATCAGCTTGCCAAGCTGCCGAAAAACTGACTCGGCCCCGGCTGCGTCGCGCAGCCCGAGACCGCGAATGAGCAGCACCCCGTGCTCGACGATGAGCGCGCGCAGTGCGTCGCGGTGCTCGGCCGCCCAGCGCGCCGCATCACCCGTTGCCGCAACCCCGAGCAGCGGCGGCTTGCCGGCGTGCAGGTCAGCGTTGAGCATCGCGTCGGAGATCGAGTGCGTCATGTCGCACAGTGGGCGCTTGGAACGCGCGCGGGAGCCGAGCGCACACCTCGTTGCTCGATGAGCGTCGCCTGATCGGCGAGCGTTGGGTGCGCGGTGAGGTCCTTGAAGGACACGGCCCGGTCGAGGGCGATTACCAGCCGCAGCGCCGACAACGACGTGCCGCCGAGATCGAAGAATTGATCTCGTCTGCCGATCTGTTCTTTGGGAATGCCGAGCACGTCCGCCCACGCGGCGGCCAGCCACTGCTCGGTCGCCGTAGTTGGCCGCTCATGGTTCTGCTCGGCGCCGTCGAGCTCGCCGGCGAGCGCGGCCAAGGCCTTCCTGTCGATCTTGCCGTTCTCCGTCAGCGGCAGCGTCTTCCGCCAATGGAAGGCCGAGGGAACCATGTACGCCGGCAGCGACTCCGCGAGCTTGTCCCGCATGACGGCGGAGTCGAGTGGCCGCTCGCCGGTGTACAAGGCCACGAGGTGCGTGTTCACCACCACCGCCCCGTCACGCACGCCCACGACGCGCAACAGCGCGTTCTCGACCTCGCCGATCTCGATCCGGAAACCGTTGATCTTGACCTGCGAATCCCGCCGCCCGAGAAACTCGAGCTTGCCGCCGGGCAGGCAGCGGCCGTAATCGCCGCTGCGGTACAGGCGCTGGCCGGGGCGGAGCGGATCTTGCAGGAACGCGCGTTGCGTGCGTTCGGGGTCGTTGATGTACCCGCGGCCCACACACACGCCGGAGAAGACGATCTCACCGGGCTCACCAACGGGCACCGGCTGCAGCTGCTCGTCGACGACGTAGATGTGCACGGTGTTGATGGGGCGGCCCAGGGGACCCCGTTCCCCGCGCGGTGCGCGATCCATGATCTCGTGGTTGGTGTCGTCCGAGCTCTCGGTCAGCCCGTAGGCGTTCACCAGCTTGATCCCGGGCTGGACCGCGAACCAGCGCTCCACCAGCTCCTTCTTGAGGGCCTCGCCCGTGGCCACGACGTACTCGAGGTTCGGTAGTTCCCTGGGGTGCTGCGCCAGACAGGACACGAGGACTTCGAGGTACGACGGCACGACCTGCACGATGTTGACCCGGGCGCCGGCGATCCTGTCGAGGAAGCGCTTCGCGTCGAAGATCGTCTCCTGCTCGACGATCACCACTCGCCCAC
>DASXQN010000340.1:0-3076 GCA_036507155.1 Anaerolineales bacterium | reverse complement strand
CTGAGCCGGACAGGCAAGACTGAACTACCGTCACAGGTAGCGAAAGATCAGTGAGGCCGGCATGGATCGGCCTCGCCTCCCCGCGCCGGCAGCTGCGAATGTCGGCGCGGGGGACCTTTTCGGTGTGAGGCCTGGCGTTGTCGATGTCGATACCAACCAGGTTGCCGGCAGCGTCGTAGTCCAGCACGACTCCGTCGGAGACTTCGTGATAGTTGAGCTTCATGGTCAGAGGTCTACGGGCCACTCCGCGAACGCGATCAATGCGGCCTCCGGCAGCTCGCTGCCATACATGCGCTTCGCGTAGGCCAGCCGACGCTCTCGACGACTCAGGTGTGAAGGTAGAGAAGACTCCACGATGCTGCGCGCAGTGTCGAACATCGAAGAAGCGATCCTCATCCGCTCTTCTGGTGTCATCTGACAGTGGCGCTCGGCCACCAAGGCTGCAACCTCGGGCGACGTGTCATCTTCGCTCGGTTTCGATTGCTTGATCCCGGAGTGAAGACGTTTCAGCTGAAACGTCTTTCGCCGCGTCGGTACGCCCGTTCGTCAAGCGCGCGCGAAGTGAACTCCGTGCCGCCATGATCGACCGAGATCGTCTTCGGTTTGCCATGCTTGCTGATCGCTCGATCGAGTGCATCCGCAAACCGCACCGCCCGACATGCTGTGCGCCACCTCTACAATCGGACTCCAGCGACTCCATTGATCGATGACAATCAGGGCCCGAAACGCTCTGCCATTGATCAGCGCATCGTGAACGAAGTCCATGCTCCAGTGCTCATGCGCACGGCTCGCAGCGGGCGGGATACCACGATGAAGGCTCGCGTGCTTGCGAGGGCGCACCCGATGTCGCAGCTGCAATCCATCGAGCCGATACAGTCGGCGCACACGCTTCATGTTCACACGCCATCCGTGCCGAAGCAGCAGCACGTGGATGCGGCGATAGCCGAACCGTGGCCGTGCCTGAACAAGCTCATGCATCGCAACTGCAGCGCCTCCTGGCTCGGGCGTCGGCTGCGATACCTAGTATAGGACGGCTACGCGGCGCTAATCCTTCGCCCGCGACACCACGCCAAAGAGCGGCGAAGGATTCCATTCGGCAGCGCGTCCAACACAAGAAGACATCGATTGCGACTGCGAATCCAGGCAAGAATGGAGGCAAGACCATGAAGCGACACACTGGAATGATTTGCAAGGCCGCGTTCGGCGGAGTAGCGCTGGCAGCAGCGACCCCCGCGACGGCCGCTCAGCCTGAGCCGTTCAAGATAACGAACATCCACTTCGAGACGAACGCGTCGGCTTGCGACATGGGCATTCAGATCAGCTTCGATACGGACGGCATTACGGAGGGCTCGGTCGAAGATCCGCACGAGAAGGTCGTCTTCAGTCTACGGTCCGTAGATGGCATGGAGGTCACCCAGGACGTAACCGAAATGTTTCAGGAACGCGTAGAGCCGCCAATCATCGACCTGGAGAATGCTCTCGGCTGCGAGCCTTCCCCCGACGCGATCCCGCTGGCCGAACTCTTCGCCTCTTGGCCCGCCGGGACATACGAATTCGACGGCCAGAGCCGGGGAGTGGAATTTGAAGGCATAGCGAAGCTCACGCACAAGATTCCCGCCGGCCCTGAAATCACCGCGCCGGTTGACGGCGCCGTGGTTCCCCACGACGCGCCGCTCCTCATAAGGTGGAAGAAAGTGACTGCCCCTATCCTCCCCAATCTCGGACCGGTCGAGATCGTGGGCTACCACGTTGTCGTCGCCGACGTTACCAACCCCGTATTGCCGCCGGGAAAATTGAAGACCGCGCTCGACGCTGACCTCTCGCAGGCAGAAACGACCTTCCTGGTGCCGAAGCAGTACCTCGAGCCGAACAGAATCTATGAATTCGAGGTCCTGGCAACCGACAGGGGTGGCAACCAGACCATCACGGAGGGGGGTGCTTTCTGTACGCCTCCGATCGCTCCTGCGAATTGCGAGCTGCCGTAACAAGCGCGCCGCTCGCAATCAAAACGAAAAAGGCGCGACCCGAAGCCGCGCCTGATGTGTGCGCATTACTCGTGAGGAGCGATAGCGAGCACAGTCGTTTTCGAAGCTGTCTGCCGCCGCAACCTGGCCAGAGTCGACTTCTGACCAGGCGCGCTGAAGTCAGGGCGCGGTCGTGAAACAAAACTCCGATATGGTTTGGTTACCGCCCGCTTCCACTGCCAGGACCTCGCCAATGTATTCCGTGCCTGGCTGGAGAAGCTCCGGTGGCAAGCTCAACATCGTGCCGGTCTCTGCAGGAAACTTGACGTCGAAGTTGAGGCCGTCCTCTTCATTCTCGACGATGACCTCGTAGCGGACGATCTTGAGCGGATCACCGGAAATGGATTCCGTCACCGGGTTCCATGCGATTACAGCGCCACTGGCCGGGACGTCTTCCGCGCACTCCGTGCCGGGAGCTGGTGTTGGCAACAGGATCTCTGGCCCAGCCGGAATAGCGTGAGTGAATTTGGCCTGACCTTTGAGCAGGTTCCCGTCCCTGTCACGGCCCTGGAACTTATAGATACCCTCTGGAAAGCGATTAAAAAATGTCGCGAAAGACAGGGCGGCGATTGGCGGCTCCACACTTTCCAGGAATAGCTCGGTGCCTCCACCCTGCTGTGTGAGGCGCCCTCGTGTGTCCGCGTGTAAGATCACTTGGCCACGCGGATCGAAAATCTCTACCTGCTGCCAGCCCTCGCTGTCGAGAAAGAACTGCACCCCGATGTCCTCAGCCGAGGAGTTGTATTCGATGATCATGGTGGCGGCCGATAGAGCATTACTCTGGGGTACGGCCTCGGTAGTTGCAGCAGTAAGCATGGCCCCCACCAGCGCGCACCAGAACGTGTTGCTAGATATCGACTTCATTGCTCTTGCTCCTTTCGGTGTAAAGAAAGCACAAGGAGTGGCGCCAACTCAACGCCGCCGGAGCGCAACAGGTTTCTACATACGAGTAGGAAAGCGAGCCGCTATAACGGCGCTGCCTGGAGGGACTGCGGCGCCAGGAAATGAATCGATCGAGGCGCGACGGAACTAGGCGGTTCCTGGCGTCGAAC
>DASXQN010000339.1:0-2970 GCA_036507155.1 Anaerolineales bacterium | reverse complement strand
GAAGGCGGCAAGGATCGGCGCCAGCATGAGCGTCACCTGCGCGCTCGGACTGGTGATGAATAAGAACGCGGATAGCGCCAGGATCGCGCCAGATGGAACGAGCCGCACGCTGCTCAGCGCGGCGTCCACTCGCCGCACCAGCTCCGCATTGCGGCCGAACGTGCGCGCCAATAACACGCAGGCCGCTCCCACCACCGCGATGGCGACGGCGATCGCGAGGGTCGTGACGAAATGCCGGCCGGCAGCAATGGCCGCGGTGAGCAGTCCCGCGGCGATCAACTCGCAGCCGGCTAAATACAAAAATGACCTGGGATCCGATCCCGGTTTCCGCCTGGCAGCCTTGTTTTTCATCCGCGCAGAATTCCCGCCCCTGCCTTTATTTCATCAACTGTTCGACGCGGCTTTCCCCTACGCTGTAGTATTTGGCATCCTTATGGTGGACGATGATCGCGGCGGTGGACTGCTCGGGGATCAATTGATACGCGGGCGAGAGGGTGAGGCCGAGCTCGGTCGTCGCCGCCGGCAGCAGCTCGAAAACCTTCTTATGGTCTTCGAGCTCGGGGATCGCTGGATAGCCCCACGAGTAGCGTTTGCCCTGCTTCTCGCCGATCCCCAGCTCGCGACGTATATGGCGATGCAGATATTCAGCGGTCGCTTCGGCGGTCTGCACGGCCAGGCCGTGCGTGAAATAGCCTTCGGAATAATCGTTGTCGGCCTGCAGCCTGTCGAACCGTTCGCTGGCCTCCTGCCCCACCGTGACGACCTGGAACGCCACCACATCCAGCTTGCCGGAACCCACCGGCGCAAAATAATCCGCCAGGCTGAGGTGGTCATCATGGGGCTGGCGCGGGCAGTTGAGACGCGTCACTTCATCAGGTGAAGCCTGATTGACGGTGTCGGGATTGTAGATGATCAGATCGTCGCCGTCCGCCTGGCACGGGAAGAGCCCATAGACACCCTGCGGCTTCAACCAGCCGTCTTTCAAAGCGTCGCGGGTCATCTGCGCCAGCCGCGCGTCGAATTCCTTTTTCAGCTTGTCCCACTCCTCGCCGTGCGCGTTCTTCGCTCCCCACGACAGGCGGTAGAGCTCGTTGATGCTCAAATGTTTCAGCACCATCTCAAGCGGCATATCCTTGACGACACGCTGCCCCCACTTGAGCGGATGCTGGATCGGATCGGGCTCGACCGTCGAGCGGGTGCCCGCGGTCTTGCGATGTTCGGGCATCTGCGAAGCGCGGCCCATCTCGTGCTCGGCCTCGCGCCGGATCTGGACGAGCAGCTCCTCGCGCTTCTCGGGGACGATCAACTGGTCCATGGTCTCGAGGCCCTCGAAGGCGTCCTTGCAGTAGAAGACGCCCGGCTCATGCGCCGCGCCGTCCTCCACGAACAGGATGCGGCGGCCGAAGCGGCGGTTGATGGCCGCGCCGCCCACCAGCACCGGGAATTTCAGGTGCCTGCGATGCAGCTCGTTGATGATCAACGGCATCTGCTTGGAGGTGCTCACCAACAACGCCGACAGGCCGATGGCCGTCGCATTTACCTCCACCGCCTTGGTGATGATCGTCTCGGCCGGCACCTGCTTGCCCAGGTCGATCACTGTGTAGCCGTTGTTGGCGAGAATGGTCTTGACCAGGTTCTTGCCGATATCGTGCACGTCGCCGTAGACCGTTGCGATGACGACCGTGCCCTTGGTCACACCCTCTTTTTTCTCGAGGTAGTTCTCGAGATGCGCGACGGTCTTCTTCATGACCTCGGCTGATTGCAACACGAAGGGCAGGATGAGCTCGCCCGCGCCGAATTTATCGCCGACCTCTTTCATCGCAGGCAGCAGGACGGTGTTCAGCGTATGCACCGCGATTTCGTGCTTTGAAGGACGCGGTTCCCCTTCGCGCAGCACCCCCGTGGGGCTTCCTCCGGGAGAGGGGTTAGGGGTGAGGGCGGGAGCGTGTCCTTCCTCAAATGCATTCCAAATTTCCTCAAGGACCAATTCTGTCTTTTTGAGGACGTCATTATTCCAGAATCGAATAACGCGGATTCCTTCCTGTGCCAAAAGCTTGGTGCGTTCCTCGTCGTATTTAACTTGATCGCCTTCGTTGTGCTGGCTGCCATCGAGCTCAATACCTAATTTCGCTTCATCACAATAGAAATCAAGGATGAAGCCTGCAATAGAATGCTGATGTCTAAATTTCGCATCGTGAAAAGCGCGGTTGCGAAGCACGTTCCATAGGAATTTTTCAGCATCGGTTGCCTTTTGGCGAAGTTCGCGCGCCTTGGCAAGCAGCTGCTCAGGAAGCGGTTCTTTAATCTTGATCCCTTTTTCAACCTGTCCCTCACCCTGCCCTCTCCCCATGGGAGAGGGGTCCGCGCCGACGATGACGCCGCGGTTGATGATCGTATCGATGTCCGCTTCCACACCTTCCTTGTGGCGGTGCAGGATCGACCAGTGCAGGCGTTGTTCCGGCGTCATATCTTCGGTGGGATCGGAGGCACCCGTTTCAGCTTGCGGCGAGACCTTCTCGAAGTATTCGATATAGCGCTGCAGCGCATCGGCGCGGCGGTTGAAGATCAGGTCCTCGGAGAGCTCGCGCTCCTGCGCGTCGATCTCGGTGTACGGCTTGACATGCACTGGATTGACGATCGCCATGTCGAGCCCGGCCTGCATGCAGTGATACAACATGACCGAATTCAGCACCGGCCTGGCCTGCGGGGCGAACCCAAACGACAAGTTGCTGACGCCCAGTGAAGCCATCACGCCCGGCAGATTCTGCTTGATCAGGCGGATGCCCTCGATCGTCTCGATGGCCGATTCGCTGAACTCCGCGTCGCCGGTGGCGAGCGTGAAGGTCAACGCGTCGTAGACCAGGTCTTGCGGCTTGAGGCCGTGGTCGTTGACCGCGATGTCGTAGATGCGTTTGGCGACCTCGAGTTTGCGATCGCGCGACTTGGCCATGCCGCTCTCGTCGATGGTCA
>DASXQN010000338.1:0-2489 GCA_036507155.1 Anaerolineales bacterium | reverse complement strand
CGTCGAAAATCGTAAGGTTCAAGCTGACGCTCGTGAAATGGTCGAC
This sequence comes from Anaerolineales bacterium, assembly GCA_036507155.1. Taxonomy (GTDB): domain Bacteria; phylum Chloroflexota; class Anaerolineae; order Anaerolineales; family Villigracilaceae; genus DASXQN01. Next base: position 2,443 of record DASXQN010000338.1, on the reverse strand, counting down.
CTGGCCATACGGTTGATCGCGAAAATCGAATGGAAGGGCGCTGATCCAGCGGACCACATTGGCCAAGACAGGCGCAGAGCAACCGAGGCTACCGCAAACTGGCGGTGATCCTGGGATGGTGGTGGAAAGACCGCTTACGTGAACGCTACTGGTGAATGTGAACGTCGATGCCTGTGCAGTGCTGATGCCAAACAGGGCTGCCGTGGCGGCCCATATCCACAACTTCGTCATTTGCTGTCCGACCCCCCAAACCGGCCCTTAATTTCTTGTCGTGTCCGGCATTGCCACTTTGCGTAGAGAATCCTGCTTCGTCCAGCCCCCAAAGGTTAACGACCGGCAGACATGCCATGTGCAGTATTCCGGGGACATAATGCTTACCTCGACGATGGCACGTAGTTGTGACCCGCAATTAAGTATTGTGTCCCGAAAATTGGCGCCCCAGGAATGTAGGACAGCGCCGGCAGGCCCAGCCTGACCGCTGTTGGCATCTTGTTAAACTACTTTGGGTAGAAATCCTGGGACACAGATGCGACCGGGGGCCGGGGATGAAAACCTTCCTCAAGATCTACTTCGCAGTCCTTCTTGCGTTCAGCGCCATCACGCTTTTTCCCGACCTCACGCTGATGGTTCTCTTGCTCACGTTTGGCCTCGGCCTGCCGCTGGTTTTCGTGCCGACCATTCTTCTGTATTCGATAGCGCTCGCCCCGATCTTGCTGCTGTTGAGCGCGCCGCGGCGATATTGGATCTTCCTGCCGCTCATGGTTCTTCCCGCCCTGGCCCTGGCGTTCCTGCCGGCGGAACTGTCGAGGCGCCAGCTGCGTGACTATCTTGGCGATCAGAAGCGGAGCGATGTGACCAATCTCGCCGCGGCGGAGCGGCCGAGCGTTGTCGAGTTCGTCGAGGAAGGGGCTTCTGGGCCGTATGGCCGGCGCGAAGATCTGTACACGCCTTGCGACGAGATCTGCGCACGGCTGCTCTTGAATGGTGAGGTCCGGAAAGTCCGTATCAAGCGACTGTTTCGCGACGGCCGACGGGTCTCGTTGACGTATTGGACAGAGATGCGCAACGAGTGCCCAACCGAGTCCCTGCCCGGCGCGGTTGATCATTCAGGTCCCGTCTCGCAGATGCGATCCGCGGGCACCTGTTTGCTGGCCAGCCGCGATGATGCCGAGCCCGCCCAGGTGCGTATCACATCGTCCTCCTGGCAGGCCCCGGCGCGCGATCCGGACCTCGCGGCGCTCATCTATCCCGGTCCGAAGCGTCGCCTGGTCGTGGAGAATATCACGCAAGCGAAGCCGGTTCTCATCTGGCAACAGACCGAGCTCACGATCGAGGAGCTCAGAACGCCGTTCTTCATCGCCTATGACATCACCAGTCTTAGCGGACACAAGGGGCGCGGCTGGGTGCCGGCGCGCGAAAAGCATGTCCACGATCCGATCGACGCGACCGAGGCATTGCGGCGCAGCCTCGGTTTTGCGCTGACGCCTGTGTCCCAGGCAGCGACGATACCGGCACAGCCGCACCAAGAGAGCGCGCCGCCACGTGTGTCCGCGGCTCCCGTACCGCCGCGCCCACCCGTGGTGGAGCCGCGCCCAGTTCTTGCGGGCGAAGAACTAGCGGCGGCCAATGCGCTCATAAAACGTCTCATGCCCTCGATGGTCGGACCGCGGCGAGAACTCGCGCCAGACGATGTCGAACGTGTCCGGCAGTTGATCGCCGACCCGCGTGTCACCGGTCTCGCACACTTCAACCTGCTGCTCACCGACTATCCATCGGCGCTGACTCGGCCGCTGCTGACCACAATTCTCGACCGGCTCGAGATCCGTCACGGCAAACCAGACGATCAGTATCGCTCCTATCTCGCCCATGCGGCCTCTGTTCTGCCGGCCGCCGATCTCAGGCCCCATCGCGAGCAGATTTTCCGGCTCTTGCAGGAGGAGGATGACTGGCCGGTGATCTGGTTACTGCGCCGCGCCGGCGAGCTTGGCGGCGACCCATCGCAACTGCTCACCATGCACATGGCGTCATCGTCGCCACGCGCGCGCGAAGCCGCCGCCATTGCGGCCTGTCGCCTGGGCCCACCCCTGGCCTCCCCCGTGGTGCCGGACCTTTTCGAAGGCCTCCACAGAGACTCTGCCGATCAGGCGACGCCGAGCGAGGTGCATCAGCGCATGCTTCTTGCTCTCGCCCGCCTCGGCGAGAAGGAGGCCGCGACAAAAAGATTTCTCGAGCAGTTTCCGCGATCGGCCCGCACCGTCGTCGATTTGCGCCTGGAACAGCGCAACTCCGGTGATCCGCTGCTTGATTGTCGCGTGGGGGAAGGACGGCCCTAGCGCACGACCGCGCCGAGCGCCGAATGGCAAATTCCGGGATAAACTCCGGATAAATTCCGGGGACATAAATTCCGCGGACACAATACTTATTGCCCGTGACGATCCACGCG
>DASXQN010000337.1:0-2828 GCA_036507155.1 Anaerolineales bacterium | reverse complement strand
AAAAGAATACGCCGCTGGTGCGCGCCTTCCTCAGTGCCATCCGTGCCCACGGCGGCACGCCGAGTTTTGTCTACAAGACCGGGACGTCTGATCTGAACATCGTCGCGCCGATCTGGAAATGTCCAGCGCTCGTGTACGGGCCCGGCAATTCGAGCCTCGATCACACCCCCGAGGAGCATATCTCGGTGGAAGAATACCTCAAGGCGGTTGAGGTGTTACGCGACTCGCTGATAAAACTGATGAGCTGAAGCGCGATACTCGCGGTCCTGGGAGACTGGCGCCGCGGTTCCCTACTGGTAAGCTCCTCACAAACATTAAACGCGAATTTCGCGAAAGCGGCGAATTGCGCGAAAAACAGCTTGGGCTTATTCGCGGATTTCGCTCAATTCGCGTCATTCGCGTTAAGCACTTTTTGCCGCTCTAGAAATTCGCCCGTGGTGCCCGGTGGGGAATCTGGTTCAGATCGTACGGTGTGACCTGGTAGACGTAATAATTCAGCCAATTCGAGAACAACAGGTTGGCATGGCCGCGCCAGCGCACCTGGGGATCTCTCGACGGATCATCATCGGGATAGTAGTTCTGGGGAACATTGATCGGCAATCCCTTGCCCACATCGCGATCGTATTCGGATTTCAAGGTCAGCGGGTCGTACTCGGAGTGGCCGGTGACGAAGATATGCCGTCCGTCCCGCGTCGCGACCAGGTATACCCCGGCATCCGTCGACTCGGCCAGGATCTGCAGATCCGACACCTTCTCGATATCGGCGCGCCGGATCTCGGTGTGGCGGGAATGCGGGGCCAGGAAGACGTCGTCGAAGCCGCGCAATAAGCTCTCGGTGGGGGAGAGCACGCGGTGTTCGTAGACGCCGAACATCTTGTGCGGCAGGTCATACTTGGGGATTCCGTATCGGCGGTACAGCGCGGCCTGCGCGCCCCAGCACACGTACAGCGTCGATTCCACGTTGGCTTCGGCCCAATCGATGATCTGCGTCAACTCATCCCAATAGTCGACTTCCTCAAAACGCAGCTGTTCCACTGGCGCGCCCGTGATAATGAAGCCGTCAAATTTCTCGCTGCGGATCTTATCGAAGGTCACGTAATGCTCGAGCAAATGCTCGCTATCCGTGTTCTTGGATTCGTACGTGGCCGTGTGCAGCAGTGTGACTTCCACCTGAAGCGGGGAGTTGCCAAGCAACCGCAGCAGCTGCGTCTCGGTGTTGATCTTCGTGGGCATCAGGTTCAGGATTGCAACGCGCAGCGGACGGATGTCCTGCTCGCTGGCGCGTTCCTCGCCCATGACGAACACGTTCTCTTTTTCGAGTACCGCGCGCGCCGGCAGTGTTGACGGGATCTTAACGGGCATGGTTTCTCCTAAATGCAGAATGCGGAATGATGAATGATGAATTCTGCATTCCGCATTCATCATTCTGCATTCATCAATTATTCAGTGCTTGATCCAAATCCCACAGGATGTCTTCGATATCTTCCAGGCCGACGCTCAAGCGGATGAAGTCTGGGCTGACACCCGCCGCGATCTGCTCCTCCGGCGTGAGCTGCGAGTGCGTCGTGCTGCCGGGATGGATCGCCAGCGATTTGGCATCACCCAGGTTGGCCACGTGGCTGAATAGCTTCAGGCTGTCGATGAAGCGCGCCCCGGCCTCACGGCCGCCCTGCACGCCGAAGCCCACCACTGCGCCCGGACCCTTGGGCAGGTATTTCTTTGCACGTGCGTGGTCGGGATGATTCTCCAGGCCCGCATACGTCACCCATTTGACCTTCGGGTGATCCTCGAGGAATTCCGCCACAGCCTGCGCGTTCTGTACGTGACGGTCCATGCGCAGGGATAAGGTTTCGAGTCCCTGCAGGAACAGCCAGGAATTGAACGGCGACTGGCAGGTGCCCAGATCGCGCAGGATCCCGGCGCGCGCTTTCGAGATGAACGCTGTCGGACCGAAATCCTCCGCATAGATGACATCGTGATTGGCGGGGTCGGGGGTCGTAAAGTTCTTAAAGCGCTCGCCCTTTGACCACTTGAAATTGCCGCCGTCCACGATCACGCCGCCGATGGAGGTGCCGTGTCCGCCGATGAACTTGGTGGTTGAATGCGTGACGATATTCGCGCCCCACTCGAACGGCCGGCAAAGATACGGGGTGGCGAAGGTGTTGTCGATCATCAACGGGAGGTGTGCTTCCTGCGCGATCTTCGCGACTTCTTCGAGTGCGAATATATTCACGAGCGGATTGCTGATCGTCTCGCCATAGATGATCTTGGTGTTGGGCTGGATGGCGCGGCGGAAGTTTTCCGGATCGCTGGGGTCGACCAGGGTGACGTTAATGCCCAGCCGCGGAAACGTATATTTGAATTGGCTGACCGTCCCGCCATACAGGGTGGAGGCCGAAACGATATGGTCGCCGACTTCGCAAATCGTAAAGATGGCGGTTGCCTGCGCGGCGTGTCCCGAGCTTGTCTCCAGCGCGCCGACGCCGCCTTCCAGCGCGGTCATCCTGGCTTCCAGGACGTTACTGGTTGGATTCGAGATGCGCGTATAAATGTTTCCCGGCTCTTGCATCGCGAACAGGCGCGCGGCGCGTTCCGTGCTCTGCAAGTCATACGCTGTAGTCTGGTAGATGGGCACAGCACGACTGCCGGTCGTGGACTCCGGTTCATATCCCGCATGCAGCTGCCGCGTGGTAAAGCCGAACTTTCGGGCTTGAGAATCAGACATGGAACCTCTCCTCTGGCTATCCTGTTCCCCGCGCTCACCAGTTGAGACAGAAAATGCCTCTTCCGCAAGTATGAGAAGAGGCACACGTGTATACCATCCTCTC
>DASXQN010000336.1:0-4922 GCA_036507155.1 Anaerolineales bacterium | reverse complement strand
GAACTCCCAGGGGTGCGGCGTGCCGTCGTACCACTGGTGCGTGGTGAGGGGTTTGCCACTTCCGGGGGAAGTGTCATAGACGAACTTGTTGCTTTCACCTATCGGCATTCCATCGGGAGTCGTGGTCGGCTCGCCTGGCTTTATACCAGGCTGCTCCCATGTCTTGCCGCCGTCGTTGGAGCGCTGGATGATCTGCCCGAACCAGCCGCTGGTCTGCGACGCGTACAGCCTATTCGGGTCAACGGGCGAGCCTTTCAGATGGTAGATCTCCCAGCCACCAAAGTGAGGGCCACTGACGTCCCACCGTTCGCGCTTGCCATCAGAAGTCAGGACGAACGCGCCCTTGCGTGTACCCACCAGTACCCGTACTCTACTCATACCTTTCTCCTTTCTGAGCTTCGCGGTATTCGCGTGAAGCTTGTTCGCATCGGTGTCTCGATTGTCTTCATTGCTTCATCTCCCTTTCACTTTACTCTGTAATGTCTAACGGATCAACGGCGAATCATTTCTAGTCGATGATTGCGCCGCAAGACAGGTCGGCCACGGTCCCTGTCATCATCAGCGAATGGGCCATGGATGATGACCACCTTCCTGCGTTTTTATTGCTTCGCATCTACTTGCGCGTGCAAGCGCTCTTCCTGCTCCCTGAGCTCGGGTGTGAACGCCGGACCGAAGTCCTCCGGTTCGAACACCTGGCGAATCTCGATCTCGGCCTCCGCGCCGGTGGGATTGGGGCAGCGCTTGACCCATTCGATCGCCTCTTCCTTCGAATTCACTTTCCACAGCCAGAATCCGGCAATCAGCTCCTTCGTCTCGGCAAAGGGCCCGTCGATCACAACCCTCTTCGCTCCCGAGAACCTGACGCGCGCTCCCTTCGAGCTCGGGTGGAGCCCCTCGGCCGCTAACAGCACGCCGGCTTTCGCCAGCTCTTCGTTGTACTTCCCCATCTCGGTCAGGAGCTTCTCGTCCGGCAGAACGCCCGCCTCTGTAGCCTTGTCAGCTTTGACCAGCACCAGGAATCGCATCGTTGTCTCTCCTATTCTTAAGTCGCATCCTTGCTATCCTTTTCTAGCTCTATATCTTGGTTGACCGGCCCGGCAGCCGTCGCACCCGTCGGGGTCAGTCCCTCCATCCAAGTCGCTCCAGGAACCTCCAGCACTGGTTCCGGCGCACCCGGCACACCGGCTCGTTTCTGGCATTGAGGCCACCCGTCGCGGACCTTACTCATCCGGCAGGCCTGCAACCTCCGTCACCGGCCGGATTTCGACGGTGCCGATCCGCGCCCCTGGAATCCTTACCGCGATGCCGATCGCCTCGTCGAGATCCTTAGCCTCGATGAGGAAATAGCCGCCCAGTTGTTCGCGCGTCTCCGCGAACGGACCATCGGTCACGAGCGGTTTACCGTCGTGCACCCGAACGCAGGTCGTCTCCGAACTCGGGTGCAACGGAGCAGCGCCAAGGTATTGCCCGCTCGCGTGGAGCTGTTGCGCGAGCTGCACAGACTCCTGAAGCATCTGCTGCCGATCGGCTTCGCTGCGCTTGCGGAAAGATTCTTCGTTGTGGTGAACCAGCAACATGTATTTCATCTCTTCATCTCCGTCAGTAAGTCGAACAGCGAGTGCCCAAATCGACGCTGCGCAAAGAAATTATTTATAATTCGGTATGTTCTTCCCAGCGCTGCGGTTGCGATGCGCGCTGGACCACTGGCTGCTCCTGGCGCTGAGTTCACCCGTCGCGGACTAATCCTTCGGCAGGCCTGCGATCTCTATCACCGGCCGGATCTCAACGGTCCCCTTGCGCGCCATTGGAATCCGTGCGGCGATGCCGATCGCCTCGTCGAGATTCTTGACGTCGACGAGAAAGTAGCCGCCCAGCTGTTCCCGCGTCTCCGCGAACGGACCATCGGTCACGAGCCGTTTGCCGTCGCGCACCCGGATGCTGGTCGCGGTCGACGTGGGATGCAACGGGTTGGCGGCCAAGAACTGCCCGTGCGAGTGAAGCTCTTGCGCCAGCTGCGTGGACTCCAAGTAACACGCCTGCCGCTGCGTTTCGCCCAAGGCCTGCTCCTCAAGGTAAATCAGCAACATATATTTCATTTGGTCGCCTCCATCGGTAAGTCGAACGAAGAGTAGCCGAATCGACACTCCACCGCAATTATTTTATAATTGGACATGCTGCCGGATGTAAACATAGTTATTGACACGGTTTACCGCTCCGATTGGGGCCGGATCGTCGCTACCCTGATTCGGCTCATCGGCGACTTCGACGTGGCCGAAGAGGCGGCGCAGGAAGCCTTTGCGGCCGCCGTGGACCAGTGGCCGGGCTCCGGCGTCCCGGAATCCCCACGCGCATGGATCATCCAGACCGCTCGGCACAAGGCCATCGACCGCCTCCGGCGCCGGACGCGGTTCGAGGAAAAGCTTGAATGGTACGCCGCCTCCGGGTTGATCCCAACCATCGAGGAGCCGGATTACGACACGAGCGAAATCCCCGACGATCGCCTTCGGCTGATCTTCACCTGCTGCCACCCAGCGCTTGCGCTCGAGGCGCAGGTCGCGCTGACGCTCCGGATGCTGGGCGGCCTCGAGACCGACGAGATCGCGCGCGCGTTTCTCGTGCCTACACCGACGATGGCGCAGCGGCTCGTGCGCGCGAAACGGAAGATTCGCGACGCGGGCATTCCGTATAGGGTACCCGACACGAACGAAATGCCCGCGCGGCTGGACGCGGTGCTGACGGTGATCTATCTCGTCTTCAACGAAGGTTACGTGGCCACTCGAGGCGAGCGGTTGGTGAGGGCTGCTCTCTGCGCCGAGGCCATCCGTCTTGGGCGCCTCGTGAGGATGTTGATGGCGCCGCAGCCGCCGACGGAGGCGACCGGTCTCCTCGCCCTCATGCTGCTTCACGATTCACGGCGTGATGCCCGTCTCGATGAGGCCGGCGATCTCGTCCTCCTCGAAGAACAGGATCGCCGCCGCTGGGATCAACGGCAGATTGGCGAGGCGCTGCCACTCGTCGAGGAGGCGCTTCGGGGCGGGCCCGGTCCGTTCGCCCTGCAGGCGGCGATCGCGGCCCTGCATTGTCAGGCGGCCCGGCCCGAAGACACGGACTGGCCTCAAATCGTCCGGCTCTACGACCTTCTCGAACGCCTGCAGCCCTCTCCGGTCGTCTCGCTGAACCGGGCCGTGGCGATCGCGATGGTGGACGGCCCTCAGCCGGCGCTCACGCTCATCGATGCGCTCGCCGCCACCGGCGATCTCGATGGCTATCACCTGCTGCATGCTGCACGCGCCGATCTGCTACGCCGCGCCGGATCCTCGGAAGAAGCGGCGAAGAGCTACGCACGAGCGCTGGCGCTGGTCACCAATGACAGCGAGCGCCGATTTCTCGAGCGGCGGCTGCGCGAAGTTCAGCCGCCAGCGTGATTTTGCAGTTAGCTGGCAGCAACGGCTGTTTTCGTCGAGAATTGTAATTTCTAATTCCACTCGGCCGTAACCGGTTGAGACCATGATGTCCTGAAATGGCTGGTGCCAACTCCGGCTTTCACGTCAGGCGTGATGATCGATGGATGATACCTGCACCGTCAGTCCGTCTGGATCCGGGAAGTAGACGCGATCTGAGCCAGTGGGGCGTGTCGGGTTTAACCCCTGCCGTTTCAACTCTTCCATCACTGCGTCGGCGTTGAAATTATCGATGGCGATACAGAAGTGATCCAGCCCTGGATTCGGATTCTGGAATAACGTCAGAAAATTCTTGCCGAGGCCGAGGAAGCAGTCGCTCTGCGACTCATGAATAACAGGCGCGCGGAAGTGCTTCTGGTAGAAATCCCTGGAGCGCTGAACATGGGTTACCCGGATCGCGATGTGGTTGAGCGCGACTCCCTGAAAAGTAGATCCTGCAGCCCGGGCCGGATAAGCAGCACCCGCGATGGCCGCTAGACTGTGAATAAGCTGACGACGGCTGATCCTGCCAGATTCGTAGCCTTCAAGCATATCGGAGATGATTTGCTTCATCGTGATGTTCCTCCAAATTCTTCAATTCCGACTCCAATCGAGAATGGTTCCAAATAGCGAAACATCAAGTCCCTTCACTCCATCAGCCACTGGGACTTGGGCCACAGGTCAAATCCGTAGAGGGACAGTTGCCAGGATTGCTTCTCAGACAGAAGTAGTGTTCGCCGGGACGGGCATGACAGAGTCTTATTTTTTGAGATCGGTCCTAGTCACTTTTTTGGCCGGAAGCGCATCGCGCTCCAGACGTTGTCGATGGCGATCTGGCGTACGCCCTGTACATTCTTCTTCAGCAGGTGTTTCCAGAGGATGTCCCTGTTGAGATCGGTGTCCAACTGCCCTGCTTTCGGGTACATAATCCACGCGATGCGGTCCTCCTTGGCAGCGTCCACGGCCGGACCGCACGCTGCGTCCACGTCGGCAAGTGTCTTAACAAAAACAATGACTCCCTCAGCCTTGGCGGAGGTGGTGACCGCGACATCTCCAAGGTCTACCTCCTCGGGCTTACCCACGACGCGTACCTTCATGCCGTTCTTGAGGTTCAACTTCTTCGCGAGACCTGAGGCCATGACTTTTTCTCCTGGTTCTTTCGTGCTTACTTGGTATTCGGCATGGGCGCGTCGAGAAATTGCGTGGCGGTCGATGCCAGCGCGGGCGACACGAAAATGTCGTAGTGCGTTGTGCCGGGCAGAATGGCAAGCTGGGCATTCGGACGCCCGGAGCCGTCCCAACCGCCGTCACGCTGGCCGCCGCCGAGGAGCCCGAAGAATTCCACGCTATGCGCGGTGCGCACGGCATCGGCATCGCCGACAACGAGCAGCGTGGGCGCCTTGATGGCGGCGACCTGTTTCGACCAGTCATAGTCCTTCTTGAGCAACTCGCCGAGTTGGTGAGCAATACCGGCCAGTCTTC
>DASXQN010000335.1:0-2105 GCA_036507155.1 Anaerolineales bacterium | reverse complement strand
TCTTCCGGTGGACCTCGATGAAACCGGTGACCTTACCCACTTGCGGCTCCGACCTGCTCTGATAAGCACGTCTCGCGTGACTCCTCCCGAGCACGGGCTTCGTCTTGCAGGACACGCTTGTAATCGCGCGGCATGATTTTGACAAATGGCCGCGTGGTTAAGCCCTTAAGGAAGCTCCTGGCATAGGAACTGCCCGTATATTTTACGTGGTTGCTCACCATCTCCCCTAAGAGCTTCCAGTCATCCTCGGCGAGCGGTTCCAGATCGACCATCCCGGTGTTGCAGCTGCGCGCAAAATCGCCACTGTCATCCAGCACGTATGCGATGCCGCCGCTCATCCCAGCCGCGAAATTCCGGCCGGTTTTTCCGAGCACGACCACGCGCCCGCCAGTCATGTATTCACAGCCGTGATCGCCGACGCCTTCGACAACGGCCAGAGCGCCGCTGTTGCGAACTGCAAAACGTTCGCCCGCCACGCCGTGCACATAGGCCTCTCCGCTCGTCGCGCCGTAAAGCGCTACATTGCCAATGATGATGTTGTCTTCAGGAACGAATGTCGCGCGCGCCGGAGGGCCGACCGCCAGTTTGCCTCCCGAAAGTCCCTTGCCCCAATAGTCATTCGCGTCGCCTTCGAGGGTTAGGGTGATGCCTCGCGGCAGGAATGCGCCAAAGCTCTGGCCGGCCGAACCCTTGAAGTGAATCTTGATAGTTCCGCCCGGCAACCCAGCGGCGCCGTAGCGCGAGGTGACCTCGTAGCCGAGCATCGTGCCCACCGTCCGGTTCACATTGCGGATGGGCAGGCTGAACTGCACAGGCTCCTTATCCTCCAGGGCTTTGGCGCACCGGCTGATGAGCTGGTTGTCGAGGGCTTTCTCCAGCCCATGATCCTGCCCGCGCACGCAGCGTTGCGCGACCGCCGGCGCGACCTCCGGCTTGTAGAGAATCTGCGACAAATCCACGCCCGACGCTTTCCAATGATCCACGGCAGCCCTGGCGTCGATCCGCTCGACATGCCCCACCATGTCGTCGATCGTCCGGAATCCGAGTTGGGCCATGAGCTCGCGCACATCCTCGGCGACGAAGCGGAAGAAGTTCTCGACGAACTCCGGCTTGCCTGAAAACAGCTTGCGCAACTCGGGATCCTGGGTCGCGACACCGACCGGACACGTATTGAGGTGACAGACCCGCATCATGACGCAGCCCAGTACGACGAGCGGCGCCGTCGCAAATCCGAATTCTTCGGCGCCGAGGAGCGCCGCGATCACCACATCACGGCCGGTTTTCATCTGGCCGTCAACCTGGACGATGATGCGGTCGCGCAGATTGTTGAGCACCAGGACCTGCTGGGTTTCCGCGAGGCCGAGCTCCCACGGCACCCCTCCGTGCTTGATGCTCGTCAACGGCGCGGCGCCTGTTCCGCCGTCATGGCCGGAAATGAGCACAACGTCAGAGTGGGCCTTGGCCACCCCTGCGGCGACTGTTCCTACACCCACCTCGGCCACCAGTTTCACGTGGATGCGCGCGCGCGGGTTGGCGTTCTTCAGATCGTGGATGAGCTGCGCCAGATCTTCGATGGAATAGATGTCGTGGTGCGGGGGAGGCGAGATGAGCCCGACGCCCGGTGTGGCGTAACGCACCTTTGCAATCCACGGATATACCTTGTGTCCCGGTAACTGGCCACCCTCGCCGGGTTTGGCGCCCTGCGCCATCTTGATCTGCAGGTCGTCCGCGTTGACCAGGTATTCGCTTGTGACGCCGAAGCGGGCGGAGGCCACCTGCTTGATCGCGCTTTTTCTCGAATCCCCGTTTGCGTCTTTGATGTAACGCGCCGGGTCTTCGCCACCTTCGCCGGTATTCGATCTGCCGCCCATGCGGTTCATCGCAATCGCCAGTGTCTCGTGCGCCTCCTGGCTGATCGATCCGTACGACATCGCGCCCGTCGCGAAGCGGCGGAGAATGCTCTCGACCGGCTCGACCTCGTCTATCGGCAAGGGCGTCTCGGCAAGCTTCAGATCGAACAGACCGCGGAGCGTGGCGCGCTTGCGGTTTTGATTGTTCACGAGCTGCGTGTATTCCTTGTACACCTTGTACTGACCGCTGCGGGT
>DASXQN010000334.1:0-6273 GCA_036507155.1 Anaerolineales bacterium | reverse complement strand
TCGGCAAATTCCAGGATAAGGTTCCCTTCCTGGTTCACATCGCGGACTTGAAGCTGCCGGTCCACGATGTGCGCGACGCGGCGAATGTGATCATCGAAGCGGCCTCCGAACACGCGCCCATGCTCGACCTGACGCGCCTGCCCGGCTTCGTGCGCACCTCCTTCAAAAGCGGACGCGCGCTCCTGCTTGTTGACGGATTTGATGAACTGACACCCGAAGGTCAGCACGCGGTCTCGGAATTCCTGAAGCTCCTCATCCAGGAATATCCCGAGGCAACGATCGTCACAACCGGAAGCTTTGAAAACCTGGATGGCTTGCTCGCGTTAGGATTCGCGCCGCTGGCATTAAACTCATGGAGCGCACATCGCAACGCAGAGTTTGTGCGACAGTGGGGCGAGTTGTGGACGCAGTACGTGAGCCTCGAGAGCTGGTCACAATCCGGTCCGGAGCAGGTCGAGCCGCTGCTGCTCAATACGTGGTTGAGTTCGCAGAACAACGGGCTGACGCCGCTCGAGCTGACTCTCAAGGTCTGGGGCGCCTACGCCGGCGACAGTCTTGGTCCACACGTGCTCGAAGCGATCGCGACCCACATCCGGCGGCTGGCGCCGTCCAATACGCCGCTGGCCGCGCTCGAGGCCCTGGCGATGCAGGTCGTGCTCAATTCACAACCGATCTTCGATCCGCGCAGCGCGCGGGCCTGGGTCCGTTCCTTCGAGACGGTGGACGAGCTGCCCGAGGTCGAGGAGCAGCCTGAAGATGCCGAGCTCGAGGAGAAATCCACAAAGAAGAAGAAAACCCAGAAGAAGTTGGCGCCCTCGGCGAGTTCCGGTTTGCTTGGCAAAATGGCGTCCAGCGGACTATTGATCGCTCATCAAAACAATCGCATGCGCTTTGCGCACGGTGTGATCGGCGGTTACCTGGCCGGCCGTGCCTTGAGCGGATACAACGCCAGCGAAACGGTGCTCAATCAGCCGGATTGGTCCGGGCGAACGCTCTCGCTGCGATACCTGGCTGCGCACGGCGATGTCAGCCGCATCCTGACGACCATGCTGGGCTGGTCCCGCCTGCCGATGCACCGCCCGTTGCTCAACGCGGCGCGCTGGCTGCGCGATGCACCGCGGGAGGCGCCCTGGCGCGGGAAGCTCATGGCTGCTCTGGCTGAATTGATGCAAACGGACGGCTTGCCGATGGCGCTGCGCGGGCAGGCCATGGCCGCGTTCGCACTCAGCAATGATCCCAGCGCCGCAGCGCTGTTCCGCCAGTTCATGAACTCGCTCTCTTTTGAACTCGTGCAGTTGTGTGCGCTCGGCGCAGGCGTGATGCAGGACGGCAAGTCCCTGAGCGCGCTGGAGGGGATCCTATCCGCTCCCAGCCTGGCCGCGCGCCGCGCGGCGTGCCTGGCGCTCGTTGCGATCGGCACGAATGAATCGCTTGAGATCGTCGCTCGTACGCTGCTGAACGCGGACGAAGATTTGCGCCGCGCCGCAGCCGAGGCGCTCGCAAATGATCACGGCGAGGGCCATGCGATGCTCAAGGACGGCGCCACACTGACCGACATCCTGCTGCGTCGCGCCGTGGTCTACGGGCTGGCGCGCGTCGGCGAAGACTGGTCGCTAGAGACCATCCAGAAGATGCAGATCGATGACGATCAATGGGTCGTCCGCAATTCCGCGGCCGAGATGCTCGAAAGCATGTCGACTCCGGAACTGCGCGCGCCGCGTAAATTGAAAGCTCCGTCCGCCACGCCCTGGTTGATCGAATTCGCCGGCAAACAGGGTGTCGGCATATCACCGGGTTCGTCGGCAACAGACGTATTGATCAATGCACTGAAGAGCGAAATTGCGGACGAACGCCTTGCGGCGGTCGCGTATCTCAAGCTTACGCCTACCGAGGGCATCGTCAATCAAATCTATCAAACGATGTACAAGGATGATCCTGAACTTCGGGAGGCCGCATATGGGGCGTTGTGGGAGATCGGCGCGTCCGGGATCAAACTTCCGGATCCCGCACAGTTCGGAGCGCGCTAACGCATGCTGATCACCAACGGCAGTCTGGTAACGTTCGGGGAGAACAACCAGATCCTGACCGACCATGCCCTGTACGTCGAGGGCGACCGGATCCGCGAAGTTGGTCCCAACCAAGATCTAATCGAGAAGTACAAGCAGGCTGAGCGGCTGGATGCGCGCGGCCAGCTCGTGATGCCCGGCAATCTGTGCGCGCACACGCATTTTTACGGCGCGTACGCCCGCGGCCTCTCGATCCCGGGCCCCGCGCCGAAAGACTTCCCTGCGATCCTGCAAAATCTGTGGTGGCCGCTCGACCGCGCGCTGGACGCGCAGGCGGTGCGCTTCTCTGCTCTGGTGTCCCTGGTGGACGCGATCAAACACGGCACGACGCTATTGATCGACCACCACGCGTCGCCGAATTCGATCGATGGCTCGCTCGATCAGATCGCCGCGGCCGTCGAAGAAGCAGGAGTGCGCGCGGTGCTGTGCTACGAGGTCACAGACCGCGACGGACCGGAAAAAATGCGCGCGGGCATACGCGAAAACGTGCGCTTCATCAACAAGGAGAAGGGTCCGCTTCTGGCTGCGACCTTCGGACTGCACGCCGGTCTGACGCTTTCCGACTCGTCCCTGGACGAATGCCGCCAGGCCGCGGCCGACCGGACCGGATTCCACATCCACGTGGCCGAACATGAAGCGGACGAGGAGGACAGTCTCCAACGCTCCGGCCTGCGTGTGGTGGAACGGCTGTACAAGCATGGCATCCTCGGCCCGAAGACGATCGCCGCGCACGGCATCCACCTTGACTCGCGAGAGAGAGCCATTTTGGCGGAAACCGGAACGTGGTTGTCGCATCAGCCGCGCTCGAACATGAACAACGGCGTGGGCGTGGCGCCGGTCGAAGAGATGTTCGCGGCCGGCGTTCGAGTTTGCCTGGGGAATGACGGTTTCTCGAACGCCATGTGGGAGGAATGGAAGGCGGCTTACCTGCTGCACAAAGTGCACACTCGCGATCCGCGCCGCATGGGCGGATACGACATCTTGAAAATGGCGGTCCACAACAATGCCGCGCTGGCGAGTACGTTTTTCGAAGATGCGCGCGTGGGTCAGCTTGCGCCGAATGCCTTTGCAGATATCGTCTTTGTGGATTATCATCCGTTCACACCGTTAACTGCAGAGAATCTCCCATGGCACATCATCTTCGGCTTCGAGCCGAGCATGGTCACCAGCACGATCGTCGGGGGCAAGCTGTTGATGAAAGAGCGTCAACTGCTTACACTGGATGAGGCGGAGATCGCGGCCAAAGCCCTCGAGCACGCACCGCAAATCTGGAAACGATATCAGGAACAATTCAAATGACCGATTCTTCCCTCTTACTATCGATCGCCATCCTGGGCGGCACCGGCAAGGAAGGCAAGGGCCTGGCCTATCGTTGGGCGAAGGCCGGTTATCACGTGCACATCGGTTCTCGCGATGCGAGCAAAGCCCAGGCAGCCGTCACCGAGATCTTGAACTTGCTGGAGGGCGAAGCGGCGGTGGAAGGATTCACGAACGAGGAAGCGGCGAGTAAATCGAACATCGCGGTTCTGAGCGTGCCCTACTCCGCGCACCGTGCCACCCTCGAGTCCGTGAAGGACGCGCTGCAAGGCAAGATACTGATCGACGTGACGGCGCCGCTGGTGCCTCCGAGGACGTCGGTTGTGCAAATGCCGGCGGCGGGTTCGGCCGCGCAGGAAGCACAGCAGATCCTTGGCGAGGGCGCCGACGTGTGTGCGGCATTTCAGAACGTATCCCACGAGCTGCTGCTCGGCGACTCACCGATCGACTGCGATGTCCTGGTGACGGGCAGCAGCAAGGAAGCGCGTGTCGAGGTTCTGAAGCTGGTCGACGCCGCCGGACTGATCGGCTGGGATGCCGGCCCGCTGGAGAATTCGGTCGTCGTCGAAGGCCTCACCAACGTATTGATCGGTATCAATAAGAAGTACGGCTCAACGCACGCGGGTATCAAGATCACCGGCGCACAACGCCAATTCAAAAGCTAGCGGGGCCCGTGAAATCTCGATCACGTCCAGCAATGCCCCTGGTCCTCACGCCGCTCGCCAGCATTCCGCTCATCCGCCAAGGGGACGACCTGGCGGATATTCTTATCCGGTCGCTGCATGACTCGGGGATTTCGCCGCAGGACGATGATGTCCTGGTCGTCGCGCAAAAGATCGTCAGCAAAGCGGAGGGGCGCACTGTCGACCTCGCCGAAGTGCGACCAACCGCGGCAGCTCACGCGCTGGCTGCACAATCCGGCAAAGACCCGCGCGTGGCCGAGCTGATCTTACGCGAAAGCAACTCGATCCTGCGCATCCGCCCAGGCACGGTGATCGTGGAGCACCACCTCGGCATTGTGTGCGCGAACGCCGGCATCGATCACAGCAACGTCGGCGCTGGCGACGACGCCGGCGCGGATCGCGTCCTGCTGCTGCCGGAGGATCCCGATCGCTCTGCTGCTTCGATCCGCGCAAAGCTCGAACAGTCATCCGGTGCGCGACTTGGCGTTTTGATCATCGATTCCCACGGTCGCGCGTGGCGTAATGGGACGGTCGGCAGCACCATTGGGCTGTCCGGACTGCCGGGCCTGGTGGATCTGCGCGGCCAGCAAGACCTTTTCGGATATACGTTGCAGATCACGCAGGTCGGCGCAGCGGATGAGCTCGCAGGCGCGGCCTCGCTCGTGATGGGCCAGGCCGCAGAGGGTACTCCCGCCGTGCATGCCCGCGGGTTCCCGTACGAATTGCGCGAGGCCTCTTTGCGAGAAATCCTGCGCCCGCGCGCAGAAGACCTTTTCCGCTGACTGCGGTGTTCGCTCAACATTCATCCAACGGAGTCAACATGGAATTCCCCAAAGATTTTATGGATCTGCTTGACGACAAGTCCAAGGCGTTCCTCTATCTGGGCACGAGCATGGCCGATTGCTCACCGCAGGTCACGCCAGTCTGGTTCGATACCGAAGGCGAATACATTCGCATCAACACGAACGAGGGCCGGCTCAAGGATCGCAACATGAAGGCGCGTCCAAAGGTCGGCATGACGATCCAGGACGCGAACGACCGCTATCGCTACCTGGGCGTTCGCGGCGAGGTCGTCTCGTACACGACCGAGGGCGGGCTTGAACACATCAACACACTCTCGTTGAAGTATGACGACAAGCCCTGGGTTGCAAAAGAGGGCCAAAGCCGCATCATCTTCAAGATCAAACCGACGCACTTTGACCCTCACAACGACTGACCTGCACGAGTTCCTGCGCTCGCGACGCTCGGTACGGCGCTTCAAATCGGACCCGGTGCCGGACTCCGTTATCGAGCGCGTTCTCTCCACTGCGACGTTCGCGCCGTCCGCGCACAATCGTCAGCCGTGGCGATTCGTCGTGCTCACCGACGCGAACGTCAAGGCGGGTCTCGCCGAGCGCATGGCGGCGGAATTCGAGCACGATCTCGTCGCGGACGGCCTGCCCGCGGAGGAGATCGAGAAGCAGGTATCCCGTTCAAAAAGGCGAATTCGTGGCGCGCCGGTACTCATCGTGCTGTGCATGGAAACCAGGGAGATGGACAGTTATCCCGACGACAAGCGCCGCCAAGCCGAACGAATGATGGCGGTGCAGTCCGTCGCCGCGGCTGGACAACAACTTTTGCTCGCAGCGCACGCCGAAGGGCTCGGCGGCGTCTGGGTCTGTAGCCCGCTGTTTGCACCGGAGGCGGTGCGCCGCGCGCTCGAGTTGGATGAGTCGCTCCAACCGCAAGGGATGTATTTCATCGGCTACCCGGAGGACATTCCGCCGGCGAGGGAACGGAAACACCTAGAAGATGTTATCGTCTCGAAATGAAATCTGACCGTCCACCTTCCACGGTCCATCCAAGGATCGTTGCCTTGGCCGGCGGCGTCGGCGGCGCGAAGCTGGCCCACGGCCTCGCGAACATCCTGCCTCCCGAGAACCTCACCGTCATCGTCAACACCGGCGATGACTTCGAGCATTACGGGCTGTATGTCAGTCCAGATCTGGATACGGTCTGCTACACGCTGGCGGGACTGGCCAACCCCGGAACAGGCTGGGGTCGAGCGAATGAATCCTGGCGGACGATCGAAAACGCCGTGCAACTTGGCGGACCGGACTGGTTTCGCCTGGGCGA
This sequence comes from Anaerolineales bacterium, assembly GCA_036507155.1. Lineage (GTDB taxonomy): Bacteria > Chloroflexota > Anaerolineae > Anaerolineales > Villigracilaceae > DASXQN01. The sequence goes on along the minus strand of DASXQN010000334.1, from coordinate 92 downwards.
TCTGGATCTGGGCACGCATCTCGAGCGAACTCGCCGTATGAAAGAGGGGGACTCGCTTTCGAAGATCACCACCGACTTCTGCAAGTCCTGGG
>DASXQN010000333.1:0-2552 GCA_036507155.1 Anaerolineales bacterium | reverse complement strand
GGCCGACCTGATCTTCCGATACGGCGAGGAGCGCGAGGCACGCAAGATCGCCCGGGCGATCGTCAATGCCCGGCCGGTGCACACGACCAGCGAGCTGGCGGCCGTGATCGAGAGAGCGGCGCCGCGCAGAGGCAGCCGGATCCATCCGGCGACACGCACGTTTCAAGCGCTGCGCATCGCCGTCAACGAGGAGCTGGCCGCGATCGAGACGGTCCTGCCTCAAGCGGTGGCAGCTCTGAAGACCGGCGGGCGGCTGGCGGTGATCTCCTTCCACTCGCTGGAAGACCGGCTGGTCAAGGACTTCATCAGAGGTGAGGGCAAGGACCTGGTCAATCCGCCGTATGAGCAGTTGTATCCGGTCGAACGCAAAGCAACGCTGAAAGAGCTCACTCGCAAACCGATCAAACCCTCGGAAGAAGAACTGCAGGAAAACCCGCGGGCACGCAGTGCAAAGTTAAGAGTTGTTGAGAAGCTATGAATATTGAAACCGTAAATCATTTCATGCACGCCTACAAGATGGCCCCCTGGCGCGTCCAGCGTCAGTGGATCGGCATGTTCCTATTGGCGCTGGTCTCGCTGGCGATGACGGCTGCCCTGTATCTGGATGTGACCTCGCGCGCCGCGATCGCCGGCCGCGAGATCCAGGACCTGACCGCGCAGCAGATGCTCATGCAGCATCGCAGCGCGGACCTCCTAACGGAGTTGGGAACGCTCACCTCCACCAGCGTGATGGAGCAGCGGGCGCGCGACCTCGGCTTTCGCCCGGCGGAACCCGATGAGATGGAGTATCTGGTGGTGCCCGGCTACAGCGCGCCGCAGCCGAGCATTCTGGCCTCCCTTCCACAGCCGGGCCTGAGCGCGCCCACCATCCCCCCGGAATATACGCAATCCCTGTTGGATTGGTTGAACGAGAAGTTCCAGGCCTTGGGAGAGGCGCAGTGAGACAGCAGTATGCGTGGCGGTCGAAGGCGCTGGTGGCGGTCATGGGCCTGCTTGCCCTGGCGATCATCGCACAGATCGTGCGCATCCAGAACAGCCGTGAGGCAGCCATCTTCCGACAGGCGGCTTCGACCTATGCCAGCGAACTGCGCATGTTCTATCCGGACCGTGGCGAGATCTACGACCGCGGCGGCCACCTGCTGGCCGGCAACAAGACGGTCTACGAGGTGGGCGTAGACCTGCAATCGGTCAAGGACGCTGGCTCGATCGCGTCTGCCGTGAGCATCCAGCTCGGCGTGGATTACAACGAGGCCTACCAGGCCATCACCAACCCCGACCCCGGGATCGCGTACGTCGTGCTCGCCGATTACGTCGAAGGCGATAAGGCCGCGGCGTTGCAGCAATTGAAGGTGAGCACGCAGGATCAGGCGGCGGAAGGTACGCTGGGCCCGCTTACCGGACTTGAATTCAAAGCCCATCCCCAACGCAGCTATCCCGAGGGCTCGCTGGCCTCGAACGTGCTCGGCTTCGTCAACCGCGAGGGCCGCGGGTATTTCGGTGTCGAGGAAAAATACAGCGACCTGCTGGCCGGCAATCCCGTGCAGGTGATGGTGCCCACCGATCCCAATGACGCCGTCAATATCCCGCACGTCCCGGATGGGACCACCCTCATCTTAACCATCAACCGCGACTTGCAGGCCGCCGCCGAGTCCATTCTGGATCAGGCGCTCACCACCTACGGCGCGCAGAGCGGCACAATCATCGTGATGGACCCGCGCTCGGGCGAACTGTATGCCATGGCCACCACCCCGCGCATGGACCTCAATCAGTTCTGGAACTACGGCGTGATCTACGTCAACGCCAGCGAATTCAACCGGGCGGTCAGCATGCCTTACGAACCCGGCTCGGTCTTGAAGATCCTCACGATGGCCGCCGCGCTTGACAGCGGCACGGTCTCGCCCGGCACATTTTTTCTGGACACCGGCGCCATCCTGGTCGGCGGCGCCACGATCCAAAACTGGAATCGCGAGGCCTGGGGTCCGCAAGACATGACCGGCTGCCTCCAGCACTCATTGAACGTGTGCCTCGCCTGGGTCTCCACCCAGATGGGCGCACAGACCTTTTATGGATACATGAATCGCTTCGGCCTCGGGCACCTGACGGGCATCGACCTGGCCGGCGAAGCGGCCGGCAGGCTCAAGGTCCCGGGCGATGGCGACTGGTATCCCGTCGACCTCGCTACGAATGCGTTCGGCCAGGGCGTGGCCGCCACGCCGATCCAGATCATGATGGCGGCCTCCTCGATCGCGAATGACGGGCGGACGGTCACCCCGCATGTCCTGTACGCAATGCTGCGAGACGGCCGGCAGTATAATGTGCCGCCGCAATTCGCCGGCTCGCCAATCTCCGTTCAGACGGCCCACACGTTGAACGAGATGCTGGCCATCTCCCTCGAAAACGAATCTTCCATGGCGCTGGTCCCCGGATATCGCATCGCAGGAAAGACCGGCACAGCCCAGGTGCCCACGCCGTACGGTTTCTACGACTCCACCTCCACCAACGCGTCCTTCATCGGCTGGGGACCGGTGGACGATCCGCAGTTCATGATCTAT
>DASXQN010000332.1:0-5249 GCA_036507155.1 Anaerolineales bacterium | reverse complement strand
ACACAGGGTGGAGAACGCTTCCCGAGCTGCTGTGCAGGATTTACATCCAGCATGGAGAGCCTGGGATCATAGGGGGCGAGCCATTGCGCGGTTAGCGCGATAAAAACCAGGATTCCCAGAATGATCATGCCGACGATGGCGGACTTGCGGCGGAACAACCGCCGCCATGTGATCTGCCACAGGCTGACAGAATCGAGCGAGAGCCCTTCCAGATCCAGGTTTGTTGCGGTTGTGGTTTGAGCGCTCATGGCAGACGCTTAATCAAGGTGAATGCGCGGATCGAGATAGGCATAGGATATGTCCACGATCAAATTCAGCGCCACAAAAAAGATCGCGATCACGAGAGTAAAGCCTTGCACGATGCCGTAATCCCGGGCGGTAATGGCCTCGTACAGAATACGTCCGACGCCGGACAGATTGAAAATCGTTTCGGTCAACACCGCGCCGCCCAATAGTCCTCCCAGGGAAAGACCAACGACGGTGACCAGCGGCAGCAAGGCATTGCGGAAGGCGTGTTTCATCACCACCGCCCTTTGTCGCAGGCCCTTCGCCCGGGCCGTGCGGATATAGTCCTGGCCGAGCACTTCCAGCATGGTCGAACGTGCCATGCGGGCGATCAACGCCATAGAGATGGTCGCCAGCGCCACCGAGGGCAGGATCAGATGCTTGATCGCGTCACCGAGCAGTACGAAGTTGGCGGAGAGAATGGCATTTAAGATGTTCATGCGGCCGATGAAATCCAGGACGGCATAGAGCGGACCACCGGATGTCAGATTCAATCCCCACACGCTCCAAAACGGCTCGGTGAGCACGCCCGGACTCAGCCGGCCGGAAGGCGGCAGTTGCAGGGGCGTACCTTTCAAGGCCAGCGCGAAGATATACGCCAACATGAGTCCCAGCCAGAAAACCGGCATCGAAACCCCGATGTTTGCCCACATCATGGTGATCACGTCCACCCACGAATTATGCCGGACGGCAGAGATCACCCCAAGCGGGATGCCAACCAAAAGGCTGATGAACAGCGCGCAAAAACTCAGCTCGATCGTGATCGGCAGGCGTTCGGCCAGCAGGTCGTTGACGGGCTTCGAGAATCGGAACGAACGCCCAAAATCGCCGTGCGCGACCTCATTGATATAGATCCCGAACTGGACCGGAATGGGCTTGTCCAGCCCATGCCGGTGAATGAACGCATCACAAACCGCGTCCGTGGCCTTTTCCCCCAGGATGGCGCGGCACGGATCGCCCGGGATCAAACGTCCCAGCGCGAACGTGGCAAATAGAATTCCCAATAAGACCGGAATACTGAGCAATAGCCGTCGAAAGATATAAGTGGTCATGTGCTTTGGTAGAGACCCCCGGTGGACCCTTCGATCTACTCAGGGTTCCCACCGGGGGTCCGACAGCTCTTACAGAACGAAAATCTTACTGCGCCGGGGCATTCAGGAACGTGCCAAAGAGGCCGCTCCAGTAATCGAACGCGCCGGTGTTGCCCTTGTGCAGCGGGTTGGCGGCATCCCACTGGAGATCCAGGGAAGCGACCACGTCCGCGGCATCCAGGCTGAAGCCGTTGTGGAACTTGACGCCGTGGCGCAGGTGGAAGGTCCACTCGGTCAGGTCATCGTTGGCTTCGTAGGATTCGGCCAGAGCGGGTACGACCGCGGTGCCGGCGGTTTCGTAGGCCAGCAGAGCCTCGGTCACCTGCTCGCAAGCGCGCAGGGACTCACCATCGGTCTCATCGCCGCAGTAAAGCGAGATGGGTTCCGCATTCTGCATCCAGACGAACGTATCGGTGCCGTTGGACATGCCGGCAAAGGCTTCATTGCCCAGCGGGCTGGCATGCGCACCCGTAATGGAGGCCTTGTAAGCCAGAGCCGAACCACCATGCGCGACCGGGATCATCGGCACATGCGTTTTGATGGCGTTGTTGGCGGCTTCGTAGAACGGAGCGCGCGCATCATCGGAAGCCAGTTGAGCGCCCTGGGCCAGGGCTTCGGTGATGTCATCAAACTTGGCGCCGAACTGATCAGAAGCGCCCGCGCCGAAGTGGAAGCCTAGGAAGTTGGTCTGGTCCGGGTAGTCCGCACCCCAGCCGAGCAGGTGCAGGCCCACCAGTTGGCCGGCAGAAGATGCCTCCAGGAAAGCGCCGGATTCCATCACCTCGATATTGACGGTGATGTTCAGGTTTTCCTTCAGTTGAGCCTGAACGTCCTGGGCCACAACGTTGGGATCGGGCAGATAACCGCGCACCACATCGCGATAGTTCAAGACGGTCTCGAAACCATCCGGGAAACCGGCCTCGGTCAGCAGGGCCTTGGCGGCCGCGGGATCGAACTCATACCACTCTTCGCCCACGCAGCCATTCGGGATCGAGCAGGGAGTGAAGTATTGCGCCACCTCGGAGCCGGCCGGATAGAAGTTATCCACAATGCGCTGGCGGTCAATGCCCATGGCAATCGCCTGGCGCACCTTCTCGTTATCGAAGGGCGGATGGGTGTTGTTCATGCCGATGTACATGACATTCAAAGCCGGGCGGGTGATGAGCTGCAGATTTGAATCAGCTTCGACGGTCGCGAAATCATCCGGGCCGACGTTGTCGATCGCATCCACCGCGCCGGACTGGAGTTCCAGCAGGCGTTGGGCGGATTCAGTGCCCCAGCGGAAGACCAGGGTCGCGTTCTGGGCCTTGTCGCCCCAGTAGCCGTCGAAGCGCTTGAAGACGACTTGATTACCGCGCTCCCACTGAGCTACGTAATAGGGGCCGGTACCGATCGGCTTCTCGAGCAGATCGCCCGTGCCGCCGGTGGACTGAAGCCATTCCTTGGGCTGGATCGCAAACGACGTGAAGGCGATCTTGGCTGGGAAGGCCGGGTCCGGGACGCACAGCGTGATCTTGACGGTGAATTCATCCACCGCCTCGATCGAGCTTACTTCACCGCCGTATTCGCAATCGGGTGACTCGACCTTGGTCGGCGCGAAGGCTTCTTCTTTCAGGCCTTCGGTCTGGACGACCGCGCCGCCCCCGCCGCCGGTGCAGGCGGCAAGCATGAGGCTCGCCAGTACCGTCAGGGACAGCAGTACAAAAAGTTGACGTTTCACAGAATTCTCCTCCTACAAGAGATGGGAAAGGTTGAACGAACGATCGGGTATCACGAAAGGGGATGTATGAGGGTCAGTCTCTTACCTCCTTTCAATTTTTGGTCTGGGGGGTTAACAGCGGTTTGCCTGCCAGGCGGGGTCGTTGGCGTTTTCGCGCAGGCAATTGATCGCAAATGCTTACCAAGATTATACAGCAAAAACGGCTAAAGGACCGGGAGTGGCATGCCCACCCCGTTTAACCCTACCGCAGAGGGGTCGCTCGGCCACAGCCCCGGCACGGCCCTTCCGCACTGCGGACATTGACCCTGCGCGTTGAGACGATATTCCGTGATCACGTACCCCCTGCGCCGGATCAGTCGGGCCTGGCAGTTCGGACAGAACGTGTCCTCGTGCTCCTCCACCTGGCCGGGCAGGTTGCCGGCGTACACGTATTTCAATCCGGCTTCGCGTCCGATCTCGGCCGCGCGCAGCAGCGTGCGCGCGTCGGTATTGTCGGGATCGGTCATCTTGTAGTCCTTGTGAAAGGCCGTCACATGCCAGGGGATATCGGTGGAGATCCCGGCCAGGAAGCGCGCCGCATCCCACAACTCATCATTGGAATCGTTGAAGCCGGGAATGATCAGAGTCACGATCTCCACCCACAGGCCGGCCTGGCGCGCGCGTTGGATCCCGTCCAGCGTATTTTGCAGGACGCCGCCCAGCTTGCGATAGTTCTTATCTTGCATGGACTTCAAGTCCACTTTATATGCGCTGATGTAGGGCCGGATGTAATCGATCACCTCGGGCGTGTTGTTGCCGTTCGAGACGTACGCGCACATCAGGCCGGCGTCGCGGGCCGCTTTGAAGATCTCCACCGCCCACTCGCTGGTGATCAACGGCTCGTTGTACGACGATACCACCACGGATGCCTTCGTCTGCCGCGCCAGTTGCACCATGCGCTCCGGCGTCATGCGCTTCACGAATTGAGCCGCCGCGTCGGAGGCAGGGTCGCGCATCGCCTGCGAGGTCAGCCAGTTTTGACAATTGGAGACCAGGAAGAAACCCGCCAGGTAATTGTGTTCAGACTGAACCTCCATGTTGAAGACATCGCCGTCATACTCAAGTCTCTGGACGTTGCGCAGGGGAATGAGATGGTAGTCTTCGCTTTCCGAGATCTTCCGGCTCGTAGAATTGTTTTCGTACCAAACGACCGAATATTGATGGGCGGAACGATTGACCTCGCGGCCCTGAACCGTGCCCCTGGAAGACATGCTTGAATCAGACAGCGAGGGCACATATCCCAACTTCAAAGCCAGCCATGCTGCGCCGTAAGCCAGGTCCCGGGACACTGTTGTGAAACTGACCTTACCCTGCGCGTACCGGTGGCCGTCTCCATCCACGAGTGCATCCAAGAACGCCCGGACCACCGGTTCGGGTGCGTCATAGAAATACTTCGGCACACGCTTTTCGGATGCCCTGCCACCGGCAAGAGCCTTGAGCAGCAAGCCGGCCGAAGCCTTCGTCGCGGCCACTGCCAGCGTTGTTTCCCGCCTGACCAGGCACGCCTCCAACTTGAAAGCATGTTTTAGAAGCTGCTGCACTTCCTCCGCGTAATGTGTTTCGTCCGGTGCGAAACTAAAATTGATAACCAAGCTGTTCGGGCGCGTCTTGCTCCTGACAACCGAGCCTTCCGCGCAATACAGACCAAACAACCTGGCAACCTTCTCGTCGATCTGAATGCTATCGGGGATTCCGGGCCGATGTTCGTTCGGGAAGCGAACGGATTCACCCTCCATCACAAGGGTGCCGATGCGTGAGGCATTGATCGTGCCCCGGCGAAATTTGCTGCGAATGTGCCGGATATAAGCCGGGTGTTTGCCCAGCCTCATCCCGATCTCGCGCGATGACCTGCCGGCCGAAGTTTCCTGCATGATCGCCTGAACTTCGTCAGCCGAGATTTTCCATGGTGTCCGATATTCCGTTGTGTGGCCGGAAAGAATCTCGGCGACATGGATCGTCTGCGGCGAAGAGAAGGAATAATGCCGCGGGATAGCCAGATAATGTTCCTGGGTAAGCTCGGCCGCGCGGGTCAGTTTTGGTGGATGGATAGGATTGTCGGTCGCGTATAGTCTGTGGTCCGGCGTGCATTGCAGGGCCGGTAGGTAATACGGCTG
>DASXQN010000331.1:0-5139 GCA_036507155.1 Anaerolineales bacterium | reverse complement strand
ATACCAGAGGGCGGATTTAACGCGGCCGCCATGGATATGGTCGTGGCACGCATCGAGGCGCTCCTCAAACAGGAACGCAGCGGCCCCGTTTAAGAAGACACACATTCCCAAGGAGAAAACCGATGGCGAAGCAATGGAAATCAGCACCTGCAATGCAGATCGATCCGAAGAAGAAATACAAGGCCAAGATGGAAACAGATAAAGGCACGCTGGTGCTCGACCTGTACGCTGATAAGGCGCCGAAGACTGTCAATAATTTTGTTTTTCTGGCGCGCGAAGGCTACTACGAGGGCGTGATCTTTCATCGTGTGATCGCGAATTTCATGGTCCAGGGCGGGGACCCGACCGGTAAAGGCAGCGGCGGCCCCGGATACACGTTTGGAGATGAGTTCGATCCAACCTTGAAGCATGACAGACCGGGCGTGCTCTCAATGGCCAATGCCGGCCCCGGCACCAATGGTTCGCAGTTTTTCATCACGCACGTGCCCACGCCGCACCTCGATGGAAAGCACAGCGTGTTCGGCCAGGTGGTGGATGGCATCGATGTGCTGATGTCGATCCCGCCGCGCGATCCAATGCGCCCCGAGTATCCCGGCGTGTCCATCCTTCGTGTCGACATCGAAGAAAGCTAAGCCGCGTCGCAAGCACGGAAGGAGGGCCGCCATCGCACCGCGCAGTGCGCGTCGCGGCTGGAAAATAGCGGCCCTTCGGACGCTGGCTTTCATCGCCGTCGTCGGCATCACTGCTTTTGTGTTCGGCATTCGTGAAAGGATCTCCGAGTTTGCCGCGCTCGGATACCCCGGAATCTTCCTGATCGCAATGCTGGCGAACGCCACAGTCTTTCTGCCCGCGCCGGGCATCGCAATCGTGTTTGCGATGGGCAGCATCTTTCACCCGCTGGGAGTCGGGCTGGCAGCCGGTACCGGAGGCGCGCTCGGGGAACTCTCAGGCTATCTCGCGGGCTTCAGCGGGCGGGCGGTCGTGGAACGGGCAGGCTTATACAACCGCATCCATCCATGGGTCACTCGTTATGGACCGTGGACGATCATGGTCTTGTCTGCGATCCCTAATCCGTTCTTTGATCTGGCCGGCGTCGCCGCCGGTGCAGGGCGCATGCCCCTCTGGCAATTCCTGCTCTTCTGCTGGATCGGCCAGTTGATCAAAATGACGATCTTCGCGTACGCGGGCGCGTACTCGCTCAATTGGCTGGTCAGCTACTTCTGATCAAGAGGAATCCCCAATGACTGATTACAAACAGATCGATGCGTACCTTGAATCAAACCTGGCCGGCAGCCTGGCCGAGCTCTCCAAGCTCGTTGCCCAGCCTTCGGTCGGAGCACAGCACTGGGGCCTGGAAGATTGCGCCCGGTTGGTGGGCGGGATGTTCGAGAAGCGCGGTTTTAAGGTAGATATCCTGCCAAGCGGTGGCGCACCCGTAGTGTTCGCCGAGCGCAAGGGCAAGAGCGAGAAGACGCTTTTGTTTTACAACCACTACGATGTGCAGCCTCCGGAGCCGCTCGAACTGTGGGAAACGCCGCCGTTCGAGCCCAGCCAGCGCGATGGCAAAATGTACGGGCGCGGGATCAGCGACGATAAAGGTCATATCGCGGCGCGGCTGTTCGCGCTGGACGCGCTGCTGCAAAGCGCGAAAGATCTGCCCTGCGACATCAAGTTCATCATCGAAGGCGAAGAGGAGACCAGCAGCGAGCATCTCTTTGAGTTCGTCCGCGAAAATAAGAAACGCCTGAGCGCAGACGCCTGCATGTGGGAATTCGGCGGCGTGGATCACCGCGACGTTCCGATCCAGTATCTCGGCCTGCGCGGAATCTGCTACGTGGAGCTGTGGGTCGAAAAGCTGTCGACCGATGTGCACTCCGGTCTCGGCGGCTCGATCTTCCCCAATGCCGCGTGGCGGCTGGTATGGGCGCTCAACAGCCTCAAAGGTCCGGACGAGCGCATCCGCATCGCAGGTTTTTACGATGATGTAAAACCGCCATCCGCGCGCGATCGCGAATTGATCGCGGCGTTGCCGGATGTCGCAGAAGAATACCGCTCCCGTTACGGCGTGCAGGAATTCATCAAGGGATTGAAGGATGGCACGGAGTTGAAAGTGGAGGAGGTCTTCTCCCCCACCTGCACGATCTGCGGGCTGACGAGCGGCTATCAGGGTCCCGGTTCGAAGACAGTCCTGCCGGCACGCGCCTCTGCCAAGGTCGATTTCCGGCTCGTGCCTGACCAATCGCCTGAAGACATTCTGCAAAAGCTTCGTGCGCATCTGGACAGCACAGGCTTCAGCGACGTGCAGATCACCGACCTGGGCGGCGAACCTCCCGCGCGCACGGATCCAGACGATCCGTTCATCAGACTCGTCGTGGACACCGCGCGGGACGTGTACGACGCGCCCATGCAGCTGGTCCCGTTGACCGGCGGTTCCGGCCCGAGCTATCCGTTCGTGCACGACCTTGGCTTGCCGGTCGCGACTGCCGGCCTGGGCTATCCGGATACACGCGCCCACGCGCCGAATGAAAACATCCGCATCGATCTGTACCTGAAACACGCCAGGCACATGGCGCGACTGATCACCGAATTCGCAGGATAGTCAATCCCGCAGCGCGGAGCACCGCGCGGGCTATCTGCGCTCGACGTCTTTCTTCGGGGGCTTTGGGGATTTCTTTGCGGCTTTCAGCGCCGTGACCTCTGCCGGCGTCAGATACCGCCACTGTCGCGGCTTGAGCGTGCCGAGGCGCAGCTCGCCGATCCTCAGGCGCAGGATACGTACGACCGGCAGCGCCAACAGAGTGCCGATCTCGCGGATCTGGCGCTTACGGCCCTCGCCCATCACCACGCGGATCCACGCGCCTTTTCCAGACGTAGACTCAAAGAAGACATTGGCCGGCGCGGTCTTCTCCCCGTCCTCCAGCACAATGCCGCGACGCCAGGCTTGCAACTGCTTCTCGTCCGGCCGGCGGGCGAGCAGGACGCGGTATTCCTTTTCATGACCAAAGCGGGGATGGGTGAGCCTGTTTGTCAGGTCCCCATCGTTCGTCATCAGGACCAGCCCCTCGCTGTCGAAATCAAGCCGGCCAACTGGGTGCAAATGCTGGGGCAGATCGACGAGATCGCGCACTGTTTGTCGAGTGTCACCCCGCTCGCGCTCAACTGTTGAGAGGACATTACGAGGCTTGTGTAGGGCCACGTACACGAGCGCCTCGGGCGCCGCCACCGATCTTCCGTCGACCGTGATCTTGTCGACCGACGGATCGGCTTTTTGGCCCAGCAAGGCAGCCGCGCCGTTTACGCGAACGCGTCCGGCGGAAATGATCAGTTCACAGGCGCGGCGCGAGCCGTAGCCGGCCCGGGCCAGGATCTTTTGCAGTCGTTCGGGCATGAAGTGGCTCCGTTGAGATTCGTACGTGAAGGGATCTGCGAATAACCGCGAGGTCAGCCCTTCAGCATCTCATCGTGGTTGCCGTCGTCGGCTTCGGGCTGCGCGGTGGCGAGCGGCGGCAGTCCTGCGATTGAGTTTACGCCGAAGTGCTGCAAGAATTCCGGTGTCGTGCAATATAGGATCGGGCGGCCGGGACCATCGGTGCGGCCCGTCTCGTGGATCAAACCCTTGCTCAGCAGGCTCTTCAACATGGCGTCACTGTTCACACCGCGCAGCGAATCCACTTGCGGGCGCGTGACCGGCTGCTGATACGCAATGATCGCCAGGGTCTCCAGGGCGGCGCGACTCAGATGCGTGGTGGCCTCAAGCCCGAGGAAGCGCTCGATCAATTCTGCGAGCTCGGAGGCGGTCGTCAGTTGGACGCGTCCCGCATGCTGCTGGAGACGCAGGCCGCGGGTCCGCAGCGCTTCGTCTAATTCCTTCAGGCCCGCCTCCACCGCCGGCACGGCTGTCTCGAGCGCGGTCGCAAGTTGCGCGGTCGTGACCGGTTCTGCCGCGACGAACAGCATCGCTTCGAGGCGCGCGGCGAGCGACATCGCCTCGGCGTCTGGATGGCTGGTCGAGGTGGCTCGAGAGTCGCTCATGCTATAATTGCTCCGAAAAATCTTTAGTGAAAGAGATTATGAAAAGAAGACTTGCGCCGTTGCACTTATTGCTCTCCCTTGCGCTCGCATCCATTGCGTGCACCATCTTTGTGGGTGGACCCGACGCGCCCTCCACAACCGTACCTGTTTCCGTGGAAGCTGCGGAGACCATCAAGCAAGAATTCAAACGGGCCGTCGAAGCCGGCGTGATGACCGGGACCGTCACCCTTCAACTCAACGAGAGCCAATTGACCTCGCTGCTTGCGATCAAGCTCGCTGCGCAGTCCAGGCCGTTCATGACGGACCCGCAAGTGTTGCTACGCGACGGCGAGATGCAGATTTTTGGAAAGGTGCAGCGCGGCATCTTCACTGCAAATGTTGCCATGGTCGTGAGCGTCGGCGTGGATGAGGACGGCCAGCCCAGGATCGAAGTGACCTCGGCGGACTTCGGTCCGTTCCCCGCGCCAGCCGGATTGAACAGCGCACTGAGCGCGCTGCTCGCTGAGGCCTATACCGGCGTACTCGGGCCCATCGCCACAGGTTTCCGGCTTGAGGCCATCGCGATCACCGACGGCCTGATGACTCTCAGCGGACGAATCAAGTAAAGCGCTGGGATTATACCAGAGCAACCTATGCCCGCCTCGCGCCCCCTCTTGAAGTTGGTGACCGTGCTACTGGGGTTCGCGCTGCTGATAGCGGGATGTCGCGCCCCACAATTTGGCGGTGAGATGAGCATTCACGTCACTTCTGATAATGAAACACGCACGCTCCGCGTGAGCGCCGGCAGCACCGTCTTGCAGGCGCTGCAGGAAGCCGGGATCGCCGTCGGCGCGCTGGACCGGGCGGATCCGCCCTTTTACACGGTGCTCGCCGACGGCGACTCCCTGCGGCTGACACGCGTCGTCGAGGAATTTCAGACCGAAGTCATCATCGTACCGTTCGAGAGACAAACTGTCCGAAACGAAAGCCTGCCTGAGGGCGAAACACGTCTGGTCCAACCCGGCTCGAACGGCCAGAACGAGATCACCTATCGTCGGATCCTGGAGGACGGGCTGGAAACTGCCCGCACAGTTGTGAAAACCGTGGTGCTGCAGGAGGCCGCGCCGG